>JBKGYK010000029.1:0-34600 GCA_046546095.1 Bacteroidales bacterium | reverse complement strand
TCATTTTTGTGTCACCCGCCAGCCGGCGGGGTTGGTTTCATTCTCTCTGTTCTTGTGTTACAATCATATCACCCCTTCGGGGTTTTTGTTGATCATTATTCATGCTTAGTTTTTCACAAATTTACCATAATAGTAGTTTTTACCTGTTTTTATCTGTACCAAATAATGCCCGGGGGGATAGCTGCTGACATTTAGCTCTGCAGGGGATTGCTCATGCCGTGGCAAGTGGGTGGAGCTTACGATTTGCCCCTGCTGGTTGATGACCTGCATGTCTCCGCCGGGAAAGTTTGCGGGCAGGTTGATGTGCAACTGATGGCTTGCCGGGTTTGGATACACCTCCAGCTCATAGCGAAACATTGCATATAATCACACCTTAGCCGGCGGGTGGGTGAAACCGTTTTATTCATACCATTCAAACAAATAATTTTCATAGTAATCTATCGTTTACTCGGTCAAAAAAACAAAACAGGCCACTTCAAAAAAGAAGCAGCCCGCTTGCAAATGCAATTATGAAGATTGATTTACATAAACCTATTTAAAGTCCCCTATTTTCACGCCGAAATACAATGTTCGTGGCTGCATTGGCCCGTAGATATAGGCAGGATCCCGGTTGATGCCAATATCAAAATCATCCTGATACGAATTGAAAACATTTTTCAGGCCGGCAAATATATTTAGGTTAAACTTTTCAAGAGGCATTTCATAACATGCTTTAATGCCGGTATCGAAGAATGGATCAGTCACCCGTAGGTCTCCTTCGTCCGGATTTTCAATTTCAGGTCCGAAGTAAGGCATCAGCATTTTTCCGGTATAATTTTCTGTAAGCGTGATGCGCCATTTGTCAAAGGGAACAACCTGGGCTGTCATGTATCCGTATTCATCAGGAGAGCGGAAAAAGCTTGTTTCATTAAATTCCTGCGGACTGCTGAATTCGCTGTTTTGCAGAGTAAAACCACTGGAAAGACTCAGTATTTCACCTGTAATCCAGTTCAATTCAAAATTCAGACCGTACACATGAGCAAATCCATCTGCATTAACCCTGGTGTATATGACATCACCGTTTTCATCCGGTGCACCAAACTGATTGGTAAAAGGATCATTCAGGCGGGTATAAAAGCTTTCTGCAAGAAACTCAATATGACTTTCCCCAATTTCAGGATGGAAACTCATTGAAGCCATTGCCGAATGGCTGGTTTCCTGGCTAAGGTCATCAGCATTGCGATGGATCACCCGTCTGGCGCCGGAAGTTTCAATATGCAAATCCTCATCATAGACCTGTGGAGCACGGAAACCCTGGGAATAACTAAGTCTTGCCTGAAGATGGTCTGTAAAATCGTACAAGAAGTTCAGCCTGGGGCTCAAAACATCTCCTCTGACATCACCGGCCTCATTGTTTTGATCCATGATCAGGTAATGGTCATATCTCAATCCGAAAGAAGTTTTCAGTTTACCCAAACGATAATCTGACTGGAGAAACATTGCACTTGTATTGGTCATTTGATTGGCTACTGTAGTGTTGGGTACGTGCACCCATTCCTGATTATTCTGGTTATAATATCGATGTGCAAGTTTAATATCCTTCAATGATCCACCCTGATTTTCAATTCCTGCAGTATATCTGATTTGATTAAATCTGCCGTTGTACTGAGCTCCGCCCACCCAGGTTATATCCCGGGTATGGCCATAAGCATCCAGAGCTTGTTCAGCACCATAATATGAATCTCTGTCAACATTTTGTGCAGAAAGGTATGCACTAAACTTATCTTTCTCTCTGACAAAGCGCTCAAAGGTCAATGCAGCAGAAGTTATGGTATGATCCACAGCTTCAGAGATATCACTTTCATGCAACGGAAGGTCAAAATCATTGCCACCACGGCGTTTTGCATTGATAGCATAAACATCAGCAGTAATTTTTGATTTCATTCCCAGACGCTGATAGAATCTGCCCCCCATGGTCAGGTTTTCAATTTTTGCCAACTCACTAAAACCATCATTATTGGCATCAAATGGTTCACGCAGGCGGTAGAATCCGTAAACAGCAATCCCGTTTCTGGCATTGTCACCGATTATCGAAGTATTGAAATTCATCATATAATCGCTGGAAGGATCAACACCTTTCATTCCAATGCCTGTCAACTGATGATTGTATTTCACAGCATAAGCATTTCTGACAGGATCCCGGGTGATTACATTCACAGTACCGGCGATGGCATTGGAACCATACAGGGCAGAACCTCCGCCTCTGATAATTTCGAGCCGTTCTATCATACCGGCAGGCAGAATTTCCAGCCCATAAACTCCTGCAAGACCACTGAATATAGGGCGTCCATTGATCAGCACCTGGGAGTATGCACCTTCCATTCCATTCATTCGAAGCTGTGTAAATCCACAATTCTGGCAGTTATTTTCCGTACGCAGGCCTGGCAGATAATTTAATCCGTCGCTCACGGTGGATGACTGCACTGCACTTAGTTGTTTCGCTCCCACGGTATTTACAATGACGGGTGCCTCACTCCTGTTGGTTTCATTTCTGTCAGCGGTTACTACCACCTGCTCAAGCTGCAAAACATCAGGTTCCAGGTTTATATCGACTTTCTCTTCCTGTTCATCAATATCTACATTCAGGGTTTTGGTTTTAAAGCCAACTGCCCGTACTTCAATCACGTGTTTTCCAGCCGGTACACCGGTCATCCGGTAAGAACCGGAAGCATCTGTGGAAACTCCCATATTTGTCCCCTGTAACATTACATGCACAAAGGGTAAGGCCTCTCCTTCACTGGTGACTTTTCCACTAAGAACAGGCTCTGTTGCATTTGCAACACTTGCGCTCAGCATACTGAGCAACAAGAAATAAAATACTTTCTTCATATTATTTTTTACCTCCAAAAAAAATGTCCTGAATAAACAAAACCAAGCAATGACGGTTTCGGGTTAACTGTAACGGTTTTTCAGAGGCTAACAGGCGGAGCTCTCAGCAAAGGCAGACGATACATCCCAAAGAATGAAGGCAAATGCCGGCCATCTTTGGCTATGATACCGCTAAATTCATTGATTACAGCCAATAAGAGGGCGACAGCAAAAAAGAGGAGTAATATCTGATCAAAAAATAAAAACTCAATTACTGAATGTTTGTGTTGTTCGCTTCCCTGCTTCTCATCCTCTACAGGAAACGGATGTGCATGCTGTACTGCAGAACCATCAGGCATGATGTGTGTATGCAAATAAAAAGTCCTGTTTGCCACAAGCATGGCAACAAGAACAATCGAAATATAACACAACAGTTTTTTCAACATAACATCTGTATTCGGAAGCAAAAATAGTAATAAGAAACATACCGGGCAATCCCCAAAAGTTGGGATTATCTTAAATCATTGCAAAAACCGCAGGTAAAACACTGGACTACATAGCATTACCACCACATCCAACCCATAGTATATCAGGCATTCAGAGGAAAACTGATAGCAGAGCTTTACTTTTTAATGAATGGGATGGTCTTTTCCTGTTCACCTGCATTAAGCAACAAATGGTAATGTCCTGCAGGCAGACTTGCAAATGAGAGCATTATTCCGGAAGCATTACCCGGGTTTTGAATTGTTTCCCTGATCAGTTTTCCTGAGAGACTATAAACAGAAAGTCTTACCGGTTTCCCCACCGGATTGTTAAATTTCAGACGTGCCTTCTGATCAACAGGATTGGGATACAACGTGACACCCTCAAGCACTGATCTGCCGGTGATATTTGTTTGCTCATAATGCAGCATATTTGACGGTTCTGAAAGGCATCCGCGGTTTGAACTCTGCAGGAAATATGCTCCGGACTCCTGCGGATAATGTATCATTGAATTTTCACCGCTTAAAGGAGCATCCTCAAAATACCATTGTACATCATGCATAGCATCTGTTGTCAGATAATCATCCGAAAGCCATATGGATGGCTTTGGAGGATTGTTGATGCTTTCTGTCACTTCATATCCGGGTTCACTCCTGGGTTTATCTCCGGTAGCATAATATACTGCACCGTTGAATACTCTGTCACCACACACATTGATAAATGGCCATCCTACACCTTTTGCGTTCTCTATCCGGATATTTTCATCAGCATATTCCATATCTCCATTGTCATAATACATGAGCCCGTCTGTTTCAAAACTAATATACAGACCAATAGTATCTCCATTTTCAAGTTTGATATCGTTAATGCTCACATGTGTGGGAATGTTTTTTCCGTTGCCTTCAACAGATTTCTGTTCATGTTTGATCCAGGCATCAGGATTATTGATACTGTAATTGTATGCACCCTTGTGATAATATATGTGCATATTTTCTGATTTCTCCCTCATGTTCAGGTCAAAACCCTGAATGGTGATATCATTCTTTGCTACCATCTGAAACATCATTCCCTCTTTACCACTGTCACCAATATAATCTGTTATCAGACGATGCTTGTCTTCGGGTGTATAGGGACAAACTGCCTGCAATTTTATATTCTGACTGTTTCCCGTATTGGATAACTCCAGATGATTTCCTTCACCGGCCTTCTGCCATCCAGTTGTATTCTCAACCCACCAGATATAATTGTCAGCATTTCCATCTGCCCTGAGATGAAAATTTTCATCTTCGCAAGCTGATAGTCCGCTTATTTCAGGCTGGGGACAAATATATACTGTGTTTCGCTTTGCAGTTTTGCTTTGTTCTTCAGGATTTTCGGGTATCTGTGCAGAGATTGCAGGAGCAAAAAAAAGCAGTATCAGTAAGTTTATTACATGTGTGTGTGACATAAATATGTTCTTTTCCATAAAGCTATGGCAAGACACACTGCTGCAGCACACTGTTTAAGCCTAATTCTTAATAGGCCATTTTACGTAGCATAATCATGGCACTTTGATAAGCTGGAATGTAATGTGGATAGGAAAACCACGTACAAATACTTACTTCGCAATTCGTTTCAAAAACTCAGAAATGTCTGCCACGCCTTCCAAAGCCCTGTTTTGAAAGGTGATTTTTCACATTGGCATCTGTATCCGGATTGAGCTCTGCTCCAACGGGGTTTATCATCTCTCTGGAATCATTTCGAAGGCTTTTAACCTTTGAACTGACCGGATACGCGTTCATTTTTTCGGAGGGAAATGGTTTGAGGCAGGCAGTAATATCCGTGAGGGGTGCATCCTGATTCAGCCAGAGTTTTTCCTGCGACGGACTCAGGATTACAGGTGAACGATGATGTGGTATTTTCTGAAGCAAAGCATTGGGCGTGGTTGTGATGATGGAAAAGCCCTCAATAAGTTTCCCTGTTTCAGGATTTTTCCATGTATCCCAGATACCGGCGAAAGCAAATGGGCGTTGTTTGTTTTTCAGAAAAACAAGGTGTGCATCATCCAGCCCGTTTGTTGTAGAACCCTCATAGAAAGCATCTGCAATCACCAGGCAACGCTGCGAACGGATGGGCTTACGAAAAGCCGGTTTGCTGATGATATCTCTGGCACCGCTATAGTCCGGGCGGTTTTCTTTGTTTCTGTCCCCCTCTGCCCTGGCGTTAAAAAGCAACATGCTTTTTTTCGACCAGAATGGTGTCAGACCAAAGCGGAATTTTTCAATGCTGTTGGGCTCCCTGTCGGTAATGACCAGGGAGTATTTACCGGGTCCGATGTTATAGGATGTAGTATAATCAAGTCCATCAGGAATATTAACCCCAAAGCGATCAGCTATCTTTTCAAGTTTTTGTACCAGTACAAATCGGCCACACATATCACAAATCCAGAATGGTTCTGTCGGGGTTTACGCCATTGGTGAGAAATTGTTCCGGATTTTCAAGGATTTCCTTAATTTTCATCAGGAAGGTGACAGATTCTTTACCATCAATGATGCGATGATCATAGGAAAGAGCCACGTACATCATCGGGCGGATTTCCACTTTTCCATCAATTGCCACCGGACGATCCTGAATGTTGTGCATGCCCAGGATAGCAGCCTGCGGAGGATTCAGAATGGGTGTAGACAAGAGTGAGCCGAACACTCCGCCATTGGTAATGCTGAAGGTGCCGCCCTTCAAATCGTCGAGACTGATTTTTTTGTCTCTGGCTTTTTTAGCAATATCCTGTATTGTTTTCTCCAGCCGGGGAATGCTGAGCACATCTGCATCCCTGATAATAGGAACCATAAGGCCTTTGGGTGTTTGCACGGCAATCCCGATATCTGCATATGAATGAGAAACAATTTCGTCCCCGTCAATAAAGGCATTGACCCTGGGATGGGCTTTCAGGGCAATGGCCGCAGCTTTTGTAAAAAAGGACATGAATCCCGGTTTTACACCATGCTTCTCGATGAAATCCTGTTTGTTATCAGAACGAAGCTTTATGACACGGCTCATATCAATTTCATTGAATGTGGTAAGCATGGCCGTCTCATTGTTCACTGCCACCAGACGTTCACTGAGTTTTTTCCGCAAGGATGACATTTTCTCCCGGCTTTCTTCCCGCTCCCTGCTCTTATCAGATACGTCATGATGCTGCCTGAGCTCAGCCACCTGTTCCACATCGGCCCGTGTTATTCTGGCCAGACCATTGATGACATCATCCAGACTGATGCCTTTTTCTTTCATCAGGCGGCGGGCAAGCGGCGATATTTTGGCTTTACCCTCCGGGTCATCGGCTGATTGGGGTTCTTCGCTTTTCCCGGATGTCCGCATTTCCTTCTCACTGTCAGATCGCTGTTCATCAGCAGGCTCTTTGTCTTGATTGCTTTTGGATTTTTCTTCTTTTGCATCACCCGTTTTTTCAGATTCTTCAGGCTTTTTCCCGGATTCAGGCTTATCATCTTCCTTTCCGGCCTGATCAGCATAATCCGTGTCAATGGTACAGGCCACCTCTCCGACTTTCAGGCTTTCGTTGCTGTCATGCCTGATGGAAACCTTTCCGGCTTCATCGGCCACAATGCTCAGGGTAGCCTTTTCGGATTCGATTTCGGCAAGTTCCTGATCTTTTTCCACAATATCACCATCTTTAACAAGCCATTCGGCAATTTCAACTTCCGTGATGGATTCTCCGGGACTGGGGACTTTTACTTCAACTATCATGCTTACTGGTTTTTATTAAAATTAACACAATGCATATCACATTGTTTTCGGTTCCATTCACAATCACATTTTCTGAACACTTTATCCAGAATTTTCTTTTCCTGCTCCCGATGCTGCTCTGGCAACCCGGGTGCCGGGCTACTGCTTTCCGGTCTGGAAATCAGCTCAAAATCATTTGCTTTCAGATACTGACATATGGAACGATACACTCCCATATTGGCGGGTTCGTCCTGTGCAAATACCCATGCAACAGCATTGCTGTATTTCTCAAAGACGGCCTGAATTTCTTTTTCAGGAAAAGGATAAAACTGCTCAAGCCTGACAATGGCCAAATGCTCTGCCTTGTATTCTTTTTGTTTTTCCTTTATCTGATAATACAGTTTACCATAGGTCAGAACAAATTGCTTCACTTTGGCGGGGTCGGCATCAGAATCATCAATAAGGGGTTTGAATTGCCCGTCTGTCAGTTCTTTTACTGTGGAGCGGACTTCCGGATGTCTGAGCAGGCTTTTGGGTGTAAACACGATCATCGGATGCTTGTAATCTTTGAACACATGGTTTCTCAGCGCATGAAACATATTGTCCGGTGTGGTGGGCATGATGATCTGCATATTGCCGTCAGCGGCCAAGCCTGTATATCGTTCAATTCTGGCACTGGAATGCTCCGGTCCCTGCCCTTCGTAGCCATGCGGCAGAAACATTACCAGGCCGTTTCTCAGCCGCCATTTGGCTTCTGCCGAGCTAATGTACTGATCAAAAATTGCCTGCGCCATATTGCCAAAATCCCCGAATTGTGCTTCCCAGATGGTAAGCCCGCCGGGACTGGCCATTGCATAACCATATTCAAAGCCCAGAACTGCAAGTTCAGACAAGGGAGAATTATAAACACTGAAAACGCCCTGATTCTTTGCAATGTGTTTTAGCGGTGTAAAGGATTCCCTGGATTTCTGAATAAAAAAGGAAGCATGACGGTGTGAAAAAGTTCCCCTGACAGAATCCTGCCCGCTCAACCTTACCGGCAGGCCCTCTTCCAGGATGCTGGCATAGGCAAGTTGTTCGGCCAGTCCCCAGTCAATGCTGTCATCTTCAAACATGTTGGCACGTGCTGTGGTCATTTTTTTCACTTTTCGGAGAAAAGGCTTGTCCTCCGGCAAAGATGAGAGCACATCGGTCAGCTTTTTAAGTCTTGATTTACTCAGCTTTTGTGGTGATCTGACTTTATTTGCTTCCCATGTATCAGGCATGATCTCTGCCATTTCCACGGTATCGCGGGATTTTGCTTCTTTAAGGGATTTTTCCAGTGATTTTTCATAATGCCCGGTTATCTTCTGAATTTCTTCGCTGCTGAGAATTTTTTCTTTCTGCAGTTGTTCTGCATACAGGTCACGTACATTTGTATGTTCACTGATACTATCGTAAAGCACCGGCTGGGTAAAGCGAGGTTCATCACCCTCATTGTGACCGTATTTCCGGTAACCCAGAATATCAATAAAAACATCAGTATGAAATTGCTGCCTGAATTCCATAGCCAGCAGGGTAGTATAAATGATGGCCTCAGGATCATCTGCATTGACATGGAAAATCGGTGCTTTGATCACTTTTGCCACATCCGTGCAATAAGTACTTGAGCGGCCGTCAAGGTAATTTGTGGTAAAACCCAACTGATTGTTGATTACCATATGAATGGTGCCACCGGTTTTGTATCCTTCGAGCTGAGACATCTGAATGGTTTCATAAACAGATCCCTGGGCAGCAATGGCAGCATCTCCGTGAATAATCACAGGGACCACCTTATCATAATCGCCATTGTATTCATGATCGGTTTTGGCACGTGATACACCTTCCACTACCGGCCCTACAAGCTCAAGATGACTTGGGTTGGGCAGAAGATTCATCCTCACCTGAATGCCATCATCTGTTTCACACTCACTGCTGTACCCCAAATGATATTTCACATCACCCAGCAGGTGATCACTCATGTATTTTTTGCCGGTAAACTCCTCGAAAATGTGCTGTTCTCCCTTTTGCATTATATTACTAAGCACGTTGAGACGTCCGCGGTGCGACATACCGAAGACAAATTCACGGGCACCCAGACTGGCAGCCTTTTCTATCAGGGCATCCAGAGCAGGGATCAGGCTTTCACCACCTTCCAGAGAAAAACGTTTCTGTCCGGCAAATTTTTTATGGATAAACTGCTCAAATCCGACTGCCTTATTCAGGTGATTAAAAATGTGCTTTTTCTCTTCATCGGAAAAATCCGGCTGGTTTTGCACAGATTCCATTTTATCTTTCAGCCATTTGCTTACTTCAGGCTGACGGATAAACATATATTCTGCTCCTATGCTTGAACAATATGTTTTCTCCAGCGCTGCCACAATATCTCTTAATGTGGATCTGCCCAGACCAATGAACTTTCCTGCATCGAATTCCTTATCCAGATCAGAATCATTGAGCCCGTAATTCTCAATATCAAGCGTGGGGAAGTATTTTCGCCGGCTTCGTACCGGATTGGTTCTGGTGAAAAGATGTCCTCGCTTGCGATAACCGTTTATCAGCTTGACCACGTTAAATTCTTTATCGACAATTTCACCGGATGCTTTGGCAGAATAATGCTTCTGTGCCAACTCAAAACCTTCAAAAAAATGTCTCCAGGAATCCTCCACAGGTTCACCGTTTTGGTATGCCTGGTACATATTTTCTATCGTGGCAATATCAGCCTGCGACAAAAAGGATTTTTCATTCATATCCTTTGAATTTACTTTCATCTAAAACAAGGGCTTTTTAAAAATGTTTTGTAAAAATACAGCTTTTCAGGTGAACAATTTCTAAATTAGCTGCTTAAATAAACGGCAATTGTTCTTTAACACTGAATAATGAATAAAAAATTAGAGAGAATACTGGAAAAGGCTGACCCAAACAGGGATGAAATCATATATCTGCTGGGACTGCAAGGTGAAGATGAAAAGGCACTTTTTAAAAGAGCGGCAGAAATCAAGGCTGAATACCTTGGTAAAATCACATGGTTTCGTGGGCTGATTGAATACTCCAACATTTGTTCAAAGAACTGTTATTACTGTGGCATCCGTCGTGGCAATAAGGAAACCGAACGTTATCAACTCACAGATGAACAGGTTCTGGAAGCAGCAAAATATGCCATTGATAATAAATACGGATCCATAGTAATTCAGGCAGGTGAGCGCAGCAACAAGGCGTTCACGGATAAAATCACAGAGCTTTTGAAAAAAATCAAGAACCTGAGCGATACACCGCCCGGCATAACATTATCACTGGGAGAACAAAGTGAATCGGTATTCAGGGACTGGAAAGAAGCGGGAGCTCACCGGTATCTTTTGCGGATTGAAAGTTCTACAAAATCCCTGTATCACAAACTGCATCCGGATGATGAAACCCACAGCTTTGAAAACCGGCTGGATTCTCTCAGACTGCTTCAGAAGCTGGGTTACCAAACCGGTACAGGGGTAATGATCGGGATACCATTTCAAAATATGGAACATCTGGCAGATGATTTGATTTTTATGCGGGATCTGGATATTGACATGTGTGGTATGGGGCCGTATATTGAACATGAACACACACCTATGTATGAGCACAGGGAAAAGCTTATGCCCCTAAACGACCGCTTTCGCCTGACATTGCGTATGATTGCTGTTTTACGGATCATGATGAAAGACATCAACATTGCTGCAGCCACTGCCATGCAGGCCATAGACCCCATTGGCAGAGAAAAGGCAATCATGGTTGGAGCCAACGTCATCATGCCAAATATCACTCCCGGCTGTTTTCGGGACAATTACAAACTGTATGAAAACAAACCATGTACGGATGAAGAGGCTTCAGATTGCGCATCATGCCTGGAGGTCAGAATTGGCATGACAGGTGACAAAATCGGATACGGACAGTGGGGTGATCCGAAGCATTTTTTCAGCAAAAGAGATGCTAAGAAATAAGCAGGGCATACTTTTTCTTTTAATCAGGATGATAATCAGTAAAATCTGTAAAAAAAGTTACAAAGGATATATGTAATGACATGATTTTTTTGCATTTTTAACAAAATTTCAGTATATTTTTATGATGAGTGAAGAAGAAAAAATTATCAGGGAATCCTTTGAGGAAAAAGACTGGGTAGAGATTAAATCAAACGACAGTTGGGCGATATTTAAAATCATGTCGGAATTTGTGGAAGGCTATGAAAAGCTTGCAAGGATTGGTCCAAGTGTCAGCGTATTTGGAAGTGCGCGCACCAAACCTGACAATCCATTTTACAAGACGGCTGAATCTATAGGAAAACTATTAACCAAACACGGTTATGGTGTCATTACCGGTGGCGGCCCCGGCGTTATGGAAGCAGCAAACAAAGGTGCCAGTGAAAGTGGTGGCAAATCCATCGGCTGCAATATTAAACTGGAGTTTGAGCAGGAAGCCAATCGCTATATAGATCAGGACAAACTGGTAACGTTTGATTATTTCTTTGTGCGCAAAGTTATGTTTATGAAATACAGCCAGGGCTTTATTGTCCTGCCGGGAGGGTTTGGCACATTCGATGAATTGTTTGAAGCCATCACCCTGATTCAGACTAAGAAAATTGGCCGTTTCCCTATTATTCTGATTGGAAAAGAATACTGGTCTGATATGATAAAATGGGTTGAAGCCCGTGTTCTGGAGCAGGAAAAAAACATCTCCCCTACCGATATGGACATTTTCCATATTGTTGATACCGCGGAAGAGGCTGTAGACATTATCGTTGAATTTTACAAGAAATACGAACACAAGCCCAACTTCTGATACCTTATCTGCTCCTGCGTTTTGCGCTGATGGGTATGCATACAGGCATATCAGCTCAGGATACGGATTCCTGCTTGCGGTTTAATGCGTCTTACACCCTTGCCCTTGACGCGTGGAACTCCCTCTGACTCAAAGTGCATTTCTCCTATGAACAGCAAACAAAAAAAGCTAAAGCCCGGGTTTGAAATGGAAAGCAAGCGGCATCAGACTTTTGCCATGAATGACAGAAACTATGAGCTCGGCACAAACCAGCTGAGCCTGCTCCTGTCAGGCAGTTACCGAATGAATTTATGGGAAGACAGAATCTGGTTTAAGGCCGCGCAGGGCTGGGAGCCATTCACGTGTTCAGGGAAAACACCGACAAATCCGGACCCTTATTCCCTGCCGGTATAAGCATGAACATCCACCTGCATAAAGGTCTGTACCTGGAAACCTTTCCATTTTTCGTGCTGGCCTTTTTACATAATGAGTACAGTACTAAAAAATGGGGCGGTCATGCGTTCTGGCAGGTGCAAATCCTGAATTCCGGCCTTCGATATAAACTCACTGGCTCTACACACCGGGATGAGTGGAGAAGCATTGACAAAAAAGAATAATTGTACTGATTTTCTGATACCCTTCCGGCATTTCTTCTGGATAATTTTGTCTGGGGCTATACAGAATGTGTTGCTAAAACTTCATACGGTCCATATCACGCTTCATATCCTTGTCCTTGATATCCTTGCGCTTATCATGAAGTTTTTTACCCTGTGCCAGGGCAACTTCCAGCTTGGCCAAACCACGTTCATTGATAAAAAGTGAAACAGGGATCAGGGTGAATCCTTTTTCGTTGAGATGCTTGCGAATTTTACGTATTTCTTTTTTACCCAGCAGCAATTTCCGGGTGCGGGTTGGTTCGTGATTTTCAAGATTTCCGTACTTGTATTCAGCAATGTGCAGACCTTTGATATACACTTCATTATCAGGAGTTACAATACAATAGGCATCCGAAAAGTTAACTTTTCCGGCGCGGATGGATTTTATTTCTGTGCCCTTGAGTTGAATTCCTGCAACAAAAAAGTCGGAAAGCTGATATTTCCAGCTTGCTTTCCTGTTTTTAAATTCTCTGACTCTTTTATGTTCCATAATAATCCTTACAACAGCGACATCAGCGGTTCACGCAATGTCATGATCAATAAAAATGTCAGCAAATGAATTCCCACGGTAAAAATGATTGACAAAATGCCGAACAAGGGTGCTTTTTCCTTATCCAATCCTGGTAACTGCTGAGTACCCAGCCAAAATATATATATTGCATAAATGCATAACACAATCAGAAAAAACATTGAGCGGAACAAAGCGGTAATGGCGATGGGAAAATAACCAAGCACCAGCGGAAGTGCCAGCAATTGATAAGCGATATCAGACCCGGCCTTAACTTCATAGGATTTCAGCAGATAGTTAAGGGCCCACACGGACAAAAAATAGGCTACGAGCAAACCTGCCATGATCATGAGGGAAAACAGAAGTATGTAAGCAAATGAGCCTGTTACATATGCAGACAGCAACATACCAGCAAATTCGGCTATGCCGAATATTACAACAGCGGGATAAAAAAAGCCACGCAGGACATCTTTGCTGGAAAAAGGTTTCTTGTGCAGCTTTTTCCATAAGCTCGCAGGGGCAGCAATCATTTGTCCCAGTGTTTCCAGTCTTTTGTTTATATCAGCATTTGCCATGGTAGCTCACAAAATTACACAAAACATTGGCTCCATCATGGGGAGATGAGAAATTTTTCCATTATTTTTGTTAACATGCATTCTAAGCAAATTAACACAAAGGTCAATCTGATTGTTTTGCTTGGTCCAACAGCTTCGGGAAAAACCGGGCTGGCTGCCGGGCTGGCATACGAACTGGATACAGGCATTATTTCCGCAGACAGCCGGCAGGTATACAAGGGCATGGATATAGGTACCGGCAAAGATCTGGAAGAGTTTGAATATAAAGGAAGTACCATTCCTTATTACCTGATTGACATAGCAGAAGCCGGTGAAAAATACAATTTGTTTGAATATCAGAAGGATTTTGCAGATGTTTTTTCACAATTCCGGGATGCCGGAAAAATTCCGATACTTTGCGGAGGCACCGGCATGTATATCGATGCTGTGCTGAAAGGATACAAGCTTGTGCAGGTCCCCACAGACGAGGCGCTACGTGAGAAACTGCAAACCAAGTCGCTGGATGAACTGGCTGAGATTCTTGCATCATACAAATCCCTGCACAATGCATCTGATACGGACACAAAAAAACGCGCCATCAGGGCCATAGAAATCGCAAAATATACGGCAGAAAATCCGCAGATTGAAACGGATTTCCCGGAAGTCAGGCCAATTATTTTTGGCATAGACATCAGCAGGGAAGACCGCAGGCGCAGGATTACCGAGCGACTACATACCAGGCTAAAAGAAGGTCTTATTGAAGAAGCAAAAGAACTTCACGCCCGGGGACTAAGCATAGAGGATATGATATACTACGGACTGGAATACAAGTTCCTGGGCATGTATCTGAGCGGAGAACTCACATATGATGAGATGGTGAGCAGTCTAAACACGGCCATACATCAGTTTTCCAAGCGGCAGATGACATTTTTCAGGAAAATGGAAAAAGACGGACATCACATACACTGGATAGATTTCAATCTCAGCAGGGAGCAAAAAATGCACTACATGCTGGAAAAAATACAAAATTCCGGTCTGTAAGTTTGAAAAATCCGGACAGTCCGGGATTCACAGATACAGGGTAGAGCAAAAAGTTTTATCTTCGTCAGCAAAATACACGATATGAATTGGTACTTGTTTTGGATTGTTGTTTATGTACTTGTCATCTTGTACTTTACTGTCAGGCATGTCAGTCACAAAGATATTGACGGCTACCTGATCAATAACCGCAATACCCGTACCCTTCCCCTGGTTTTCACTACCCTGGCCACTTTTGTGGGAGGCGGGGTATGTATGGGTCTGATTGCGCTGGGCTACACCTCGGGATTTGCAGCCGTTGCCATTGGACTGGCCTATGTTCTGGGTTTTTTCATACTGTATTTTTTTGCAGGAAAAATCCGGGATTTTGGTGCAGAAAACAAGATTTTTTCATTTGCAGAATTTCTAAACCGGCGCTACCTGAAAAAACACAGGTCCTCGAGCTTTCCCCGCAGTTTTAGTGGCATGGTGAGCGGGATCAATATTCTTATATTTTTCTTTCTCACAGCCGCACAGTTTGTAGGAATGGCCAGCTTGCTTCATCACGCGTTCAGTGTAGGCTATCCGCTGGCAGCCGGCATTTCCTTCATACTGGTTATCACCTACACAGCTCTGGCCGGTTTATCAGGGGTCATCATCACCGACAGCATACAGTTTGTGGTGATTGTCTTTATGATTGCGGCCATTTTCATCCCCGGAATTCTGAAGGACACCAACAATTTCGAAAGCTTAAAAACCCTTGATCCCTCCATGCTCAATGGTACTTCCGAGGGACTTGTGTTTCTTTTGGGTTTACCTCTGCTATTGGCTCCCTCGGTGCTTACACGCATGGATATCTGGCAGCGCACTCTGGCAGCAAAATCAGCAGGTACAGCCCGCCGTACTGCCTGGATTTGTGGCATTTCCATGCTGCCTTTCTATATCATTTTTCCGCTGGTAGGCATGGCATTACGAGTGGATTTTGGCGCCAATGCTGACCCCGATGCCGCCACGTTTTTGTTCCTTGCCAATCACACAGCTCCGGTTTTGCTGGGCTTTGCTGTGGTCGGTCTTCTGGCTGCCCTGATGTCATCAGCTGACTCATTTCTTAATATTGTCGCCATGACAGCTGTACGGGATTTTGTGAGCTGGAAAAAAGACGGCATATCCAAAGCCAAAAGTTTCCGGTACATGCGATTTGCGGTATTTATTTTTGGTGCTCTGGCCTTAATCATGGCCCTGTTCTTTGCCGATATTGTCAACCTTTTTGTTGCAGGAATTACCATGAACATTATTTTCACGCCCATCACTCTGCTCGCTTTAATCAAAAAAGATGTTTACAAATATAAATTTGCAGCTTTTGCTTCCCTTACCAGCGGGACACTGGTTATCCTTATACTCTTTGTGTATGGTTTCGCAACCGGCAATGACAGCGTACTTAAAATGGCATTCATCCCTGCAACCATCGTGGCCGGTATTGCCCTGCTCATTGGATTACGGCGACATAAGAAGAAATATCCGGAGGGATAAAACACCTTTTTTGGCTGCTGGATTAATTTACGTGTAGATTATTGCGCCCTGCCCGCAGGCAAGAATATCCTCAGCAGTTGCGGCATGCAGGCTGAGCTGCTCTGGCATAGCCGACGAAGGAGGATCATAGCCAGAGCAGTGAAACCCATGCCGCGGTTGCTGAGATAGAAGCCGGAGGCAGATAAGGCGCCCAAAGCAATCCCATAAAAAAACTCCCTAAGCAAACAGCCCGGGAGTCTTTTCTCGTTCATAAATGCTGTTTACAGCTCCTCAAGTGCCTGATCTGTGGCTTTAAGCAGTGGCTCTCCGGACAGTTCTTCGCCGACAGCTTTTTTCATCCACATCTGGGGAATCAGACGTCCCCGGGTGAGTGCGCTGCTAAGAACCTCTGAAAACTCTTTGTCTTTCATGTATTCTTCCATTTGGAATTCGATGAGGTGACCCAGCGGGTAATTGGCAAGATACAGCGGCGCATCAATCATGTGGGAATAGATGCTCAGGATTGGTGAATCCGCCACGCCAAAAACATCGGCGTAATACTGGTTCCATACCTCCATGGCAATATCCTGCACGGCAATGGCAAGCTCTTCGGGTGTAGCTTCGGGGTTTTCATACAGCCATTTCCAGACCTCCATGTCCACGATGGAAACGCCCATAATTTCGTAGGCAGACCAGAAATTATCGAGGGTTGCCAGGGCTTCGGCTTTGGGGTTGTCGCTGCTCATGCCCAGCAGGTCAAGGTCGCGGGCCTGGAACATAAAAGCCACGGCCTCAGTGAACGCGGTATTGGGCACACCACGCATGAAATAGTGATCTACATCATGCAGGCTTATGGTTTGTTCCACATTGTGACCAAATTCATGGACGGCAATATTGTACCCCTTGTATTTCATGCCGCTTTCCGGAATGCGGGTACGCAGGTGAGACACATCATTGCGCATTTCGGCACCCCAGGCATGACCGGCTCCGCGGGCAGGTTCAACCACAATTTTTGAGGCAATGGATTCTGCTTTTGCATCCTCCCATCCCAGTTGTTTGAGAAAGCCGGGAAGTGCTTCGTTGAAAGCATCAGGATTGGGAAATCGCTCTTCGGTAATGACGTCCAGATCATCCTGAGAAACCCCGGTACGGGCTTTAAATCCATCGTACCAAATGTCGTAAGGGGCCAGGTCACGGCCAAGTCGCTCAGAAATGAGGGCTGCCACATCTTTCACTGTTTCAGAGCTGATGAACTCGCGGAACAACTGCTCCACTTCAGGCTGAGTGACTTCCATATTTTGTGAAAAAGCCCTTTCGATGTATGTCGGATACAGTGGCGTGTATGGATCCACGGCTTTCATGGCTTTGAAATTGCTGAGCAAATGTTTGTAACGGGTATAAGGTTCTTTTTCAAACTCCACTTCTTTGCCATCTTTGTACAAAACATTATCATAGGGATTCCATTCGTAATCGCCGGAATTGATGACCTGCTGAGGTATTTCCTGAGAAATGATGCGCAACATTACCTGGTAAATCATTTCCTGAGCTTCCCGGGTTTTTTCGCCGTAATGTGATTTGAGCTCATCGCGAAGGCCCCAGTGGGAAATAAGTTTAAGATCTTCGGGAAAGAGTTTTTCGCCTTTCTGGTTGAGCAGGTAGCCCATGAAAATATTGTATTCGGAAATATAGGTATCCGATTCGGTGGTGGATTTGGCAATGGCCTGAAGCAGCTCTGCCGGAATGCGGGAATCGAATTTATCGCCGGCACGTGCAGCGGCCCAGTCTTCGCGTGACCACTCGTCGCCAAGCTCCATTTTTTCCTCCAGGCTGTATGCAGGAAAGTTCAGGACAACAAAAAAGGCCAGTTTATTGGAGTACATGTCTTCCTGCAAGTGAGAAGATGCATCGTAGCTGCCAAAATGGTAATCCAGCTCATGCAGTTCGCCCATATCCAGATGAAGCGGTTCCTGCAAATCCACGGCAATGCGGTGAAAATAGCCATTGAGAATTTCATAATTGCGCTGCAGCTTTTGCAGAGCCATACTTCTTTCTTCGGCATTGTCGATGAAAGCTTCAGCCACAAAGGTTCTGAATATCTTTTCATCGCCGTCACTGTCACGCCAGAGGGTAGCTGTCTGCCTCACCCCTTTTTCAATGCGCAGGGCATCCATTCCGGGATGGACTTTTTTCAGCGAATCACTGACCTGATTGACAATATTTTCGCTAATTGGTGATTTTTTTTCCATTTCTGCTTTTTTGGATTCTTTTGTAGTACACGACAGCACAACAACTGAAAGTGCAATCATTAATAAAATCAGTTTTTTCATAACATAACACGCTTTTGTGAGAATGCTAAATTATGAAAAAACGGGATTCATAAAGGTTGGGTTGAGACATTTTTTGGATTTTGTTGCGTGGATACCTTTTGGTTGGTGGATAACCCGTAAAGACCGTGCGTTATCAATATCCATCAAACACGTCCAACATTGGTTTATTGTGCATTTCATTTTGTTTTATCATCAAAACACTTTTTAATTTTTTTGTTTTGGTTTTGAAACATTTTTGCTATATATTTGTTTTGACATCAAAACACTTATTATGATCGAGCTTTTTGAATATCAGAATAACCTGCTAAAAAATGTACCAACACAATGGAAACGGTATGTTTATCACAGATTGCAAAAATCCGGCAGGCTTACAGGGATAAAAGGCTTACGAGGTGTTGGCAAAACAATTCTGTTATTGCAGTATCTGCTTGAGCACAAAAAGGGTAACGACATACTATACGCAACAGCCGAACATCCGTATTTTTACACGAACAGCTTGTTTGGTCTTGCTCAGGAATTTGTAAAATATGGTGGCAGGGAACTGATTGTGGATGAAGTACACAAGTATCCGGGCTGGTCACGAGAACTGAAACTGATATATGATTCCCAGCCACAGCTTAAAATTCTGTTTAGCAGTTCATCTGCTTTGGATTTGTACAGAGGAGAGGCAGACCTCAGCAGGCGGTTGCAAAAGATTGAGTTATACGGCTTGTCCTTTCGTGAATTTTTGGCGTTTCAGCATAAGCTGAATTTTAAAACCTACGAGCTCGAAGAAATTTTTAAAAACCATCAGGAAATAAGCGCCACTATAACAAAAGACATAAACATACTTCCGCTGTTTCAGGAGTATCTGAAATTTGGATATTTCCCATTCAGATATGATTTTCAGGAGGATGAAGCGTTCATTTCGGCCATATACCGGGTAATCAATGTTGTTTTGGAAAATGATCTTGCCTGGATAGAAGATTACAGCGCCAGAAACGTGATGAAGCTTAAAAAACTTACAGGTGTTATGGCAGAACTGGTTCCTTATGAACCAAACATCAGTCTAATAGCAAAAAAACTGGAAATAGGCAGAACCACCTTATACACTTACCTGAAAAACATGCACGATGCAGGTATTTTGCGGCTGTTGTACAAGCCCGGAAGAGGAACATCCAAACTTCAGAAACCTGCCAAAATATATTTTGAAAATCCCGGCTTCCTGTTTGCTCTGAGCAAACAACCTGAAAAAGGGACAATTCGGGAATTGTTCCTTGCAAACCAACTTGAAAACGCCGGATATCAGGTAAATATCAGTAAAGATAAAGCTGACTTTCTGGTGGATGAAAAATACACCATCGAAGTAGGAGGAAAAAACAAAAATACCTCTCAAATCAAATCCCTTGACGATGCGTTTTTAGCCCGGGATGATGTAGAATCAGGATTTGCCAACAGCATACCACTGTGGCTGTTTGGATTTCTATACTGATTCGGTCAATACAGATTATGAGTCATTTTAGCTTAGGTGTCCCGAGCTAAAAGCATTGAGAGATCAAAACATTTTCTACACCATTTTGCTACCTGCACCTTTGGCATTCATGATGTTTTCGTGGAATGCAGGTAACATTTTCTGAGTGGCATTTTACTCAATTTCTTTTTTCCCCAATAAAAAAAATCGGGCAAACCGCATTCCTGCAATCTGCCCGTTTTTCATCTGTTTTATCGCTTTTTAAATCAATCCGTTCAGCAAATCATCATCCACCATATTGGGCAGGGTGATTTTCAACTCCGGATTGTGTTCCATCGCCCGTTTGGCAGCAAACACAGCGCCGTCATTCCTGGCCCAGCTACGGCGGGAAATACCATTATTGACATCCCAGAACAACATGTTTTTCAGTCGGCGATCTGCATCATCAGTGCCATCCAGCGTCATGCCAAAGCCTCCGTTGATAACTTCGCCCCAGCCTACACCACCACCATTGTGGATGGATACCCAGGTAGCACCGCGGAATGAATCACCTATGACATTCTGTATGGCCATGTCAGCGGTAAACTGTGAGCCGTCGTATATGTTGGATGTTTCACGGTAAGGTGAATCCGTACCCGACACATCATGATGATCGCGGCCCAGCACAATCGGAGCTTTTATTTTTCCATCAGCAATGGCTTTGTTAAAGGCCTCTGCAATTTTGATTCGCCCTTCAGCATCGGCGTACAGAATGCGTGCCTGTGAGCCAACCACCAGTTTGTTTTCCTGTGCACCGGCAATCCACTGAATGTTGTCTTTCATCTGCTGTGTGATTTCGTCAGGAGCAGTTTTGGCAATACTGCTAAGCACATCCATAGCAATTTTGTCGCTCAATTCCAGATCGTCAGGATCACCGGAGGTACATACCCAGCGGAACGGGCCAAAGCCGTAATCAAAGCACATGGGTCCCATGATGTCCTGCACGTAGCTTGGGTAACGGAAATCTTCTCCGGCTTCATCCATAATATCAGCGCCTGCCCGGGATGATTCAAGCAGGAAGGCATTGCCATAATCAAAGAAATACATGCCTTCACCTGTCAGTTTGTTGATGGCTGCCACCTGACGTTTCAGGGATGCCTGTACCAGCTTTCTAAAATTTTCCGGATCGCTGGCCATCATTTTGTTGGACTCTTCATAGCTCAGTCCAACAGGATAATACCCACCGGACCATGGATTATGCAATGAGGTCTGATCTGAACCAAGATCCACATGCACACCGCGCTCAGCAAGGCGCTCCCATAGATCAACAATATTACCAAGATAAGCAATGGAATGGGCTTCCTGTTTTTCTTTGTAATCAAGCGCTGTATCAATGGCTTTGTCAGCATCTTCAATCACTTCATCTACCCATCCCTGCTTTTGCCGTTTATAGGCTGCAGCAGGATTGATTTCTCCGGTAATGGATACCACACCGGCAATGTTTCCGGCTTTGGGCTGCGCACCGCTCATTCCGCCAAGACCGGAAGTAACGAAAAGTTTTGTACCTTTTTTATTGTCTTTGTCAATCATGCGACCGGCATTCAGCACGGTGATGGTTGTTCCATGCACGATGCCCTGCGGACCGATGTACATGTACGAACCGGCTGTCATCTGACCGTATTGGGATACACCCAGGGCGTTGAATTTCTCCCAGTCGTCTGGTTTTGAGTAGTTGGGAATAACCATTCCGTTGGTTACCACAACACGAGGCGCATCTTTATGCGAGGGGTACAAACCCATGGGATGGCCGGAGTACATCACAAGGGTCTGCTCATCAGTCATTTCAGCCAGGTATTTCATTGTCAGGCGGTATTGCGCCCAGTTCTGAAAGACTGCACCGTTGCCACCGTAAGTAATCAGTTCGTGCGGATGCTGAGCCACAGCCGGGTCCAGGTTGTTCTGAATCATCACCATAATGGATTTGGCCTGGTCACATTTTCCCGGGTATTCATCAAGCGGACGGGCATACATATCGTATGTGGGACGGTAGCGATACATATAAATACGTCCGTACTTTTTCAGCTCATCGGCAAACTCAGGTGCCAGCGTAGCATGATGCTTTTTGTCAAAATATCGCAATGCATTTCTCAGCGCCAGTTCTTTTTCCTTACCGGATAATATATCCTTACGTTTAGGCGCGTGATTTATGTCCGGATCGTATGCCGGAGCCTTTGGTAATTTAGAAGGAATGCCTTCCAGAATGCTTTCTTTAAACTTTTCTGTAGTCATAGCGGTAATTTTTGCGTAAAATTAACAAAAGCCCGTCAAAATGGAAGGGAAAAATGGCAAAATCCGTTTGCATAATGCTAAATTGGGCAAATCCCCTGCTTTCAAAAAGCAGGGGTCGGTCTACGGCTTATATCTGCATATCCGTTCGGGCTTTTCTGCATTGCTGTGCTTGTGAGCTTACTGCCGCTCGCTACAGCACAGCGCAGAAAAATGCCCGACCGGATATGCAGGATGCCAGCCTCCGCCCTTTTGCAAAGCCTGCTTTTGGCACCATTTTTGGTCAAAAATGGCGCCAAAAGCCGATTGTACCGCATTTACATACATCGGGCTTTGTCTGATGTTATGTGATTTCGCACCGTTGCGGTTTAAATACCCCCCAAACAAAAAGCCACCAGCTAAACAGCGGATGGCTTTTCTTTAAGATATTATACACATTATTCTGTCAGGGTAATCTCCGATGTCAGATTCGTGCTGTCATTGACAAATTCAAATCGCATTTGTTCATTTGACAATTCCCGGATTTCCATCATACCGCCCCAGCGTCCCCATTTTTCATGCACAGAATTGACATAATAATTCAGTGCGGGGAAATTGTGTTCGTGGGGAAATTGATTAAAACAAAACCGGTAGACGGAATCCACAGCTTTAAACAGGCTGGTATCTTTATGCATAAAATACCGTCTGACACGCAATTTTTCTTTGCTATCATCAAATTCCCACTGGAAATTTGAATTGATCACGGTATCATCGAGGGTAAGGCTCATTTCGCCACCACCTTCTTCCATAAACACAACATCTGCCATATCAAAATACGAGGGCACATTCTGCTCCGGGCTAAGTGTCACCTCAGTGATGACATATTGCCCGTCCACCCGTGCATTCTTACTTCTCAGGCTGATGGCCGGATCATCGTATTTACTGCAAGCCGACAAAGCGGCAAGCAGAATCATACCAATGGCAATGCTGATTTTTCTGATCATCAAAACCCTTATTCAACGTAATGCATTTCAATCAGATTATCATCATCATCATAGCCTTCCAACCACATTTCTTCGTCTTCCAGTTTTAAAATAGTGGTTTCTTCCCATTCACTCCATTCATCTTCACCTTCACTCTTGGTTCGCATGAGAAGTTTGACTTTGTCATCACTAAGTTCCCATTCCATATCACCTGAAATGGTAAATGTCACACCTTCCCATTCGAGAGAGCCTGATACACTGCCGGTTCCATCTTTATTGAAAATGTACTCATTTCCATCCTGTTCTTCTGTCATATCTTCATCATACTGACCGTTTTTATACACTTCGGATACAGTGTATTCACCGGCGATACGTTCTTCTTTGCTTTTTAAGCTGACCATCGGACCTTCTTCATATTTACTGCAGGCCGAAAAAACAAAAACGAAGCCTAAAAACAATGCTGCTAAACTCATTACTTTTCTCATAGTTGTATATTTTTGGTTATATATCAGCAAATGTAACAAAAAAAAAAGAAAAGCCCTGTTGATGATCAGGGCTTTTCCAAATAATATGAATTTTTATTTTTACATTTTCTCGATTCTGGCAGTACGACTGCTGCTTCCGGAAACAAATTTCACGAGATAAATACCCTGGCTGTAGTCAGCAAGGTTCAAACGGAAAGTGTTTCCATTCACATTGTATGCATCCATCAGTTTACCGGTAACAGAGTATACCTTAATCTGCTCAACCTCTTCGGCATTTTCAACAGTAAGTACATCACTTGCCGGGTTGGGATACATTCTCAGATCGGAAGCAAATTCTTCGCCTATGGCATCAGCAATTTCAATATCACCATCAACTCGGTAGTGAAGAGAATATTCACCATAAGAATAATTTGTAACTCCCTGTACATGATATTCCTGGTTGAGTTCTTCAGTAAAGTCAAAAGCACCATTGTCTTTCATCAATAGTGTGTCGTTTCCAATGGCAACTTTCCATTCGCCGTATTGGTTTTGTTCCTCAACACAGCTTACATTTTCAACACGGATAAAACAGGATTCATAATCTTCAGTATTGGCATCAGCGATGGAAATGACTTCGGGACCTGAAATTGTTCCGCCAATATCAACAATCTGGAAATCTGTGATATCCTCAAGTTGTGTCATGCCATAGAATTCAGAAACTGTACCTGTAATTTGTACAGAATCTTCCATTGATGGGGAGTTTGTCTCATCATAAATATAAAGCCCGTTCCAGGCACCGGCACCATCCTGTACATAGTATCCGGTACCGTAATCAGAAGAATTAAAATTGGCAACCACAACACCTTTTATGGTAACTTCATCGTCCAGAAGTGGTGAATCACCTGAGCTTGTGTACTGTATATCATAGATGGGTGTAATAGCCGGACCCGAGAAATCTACTTCAAAGTTCACCGTGGCAGTTACTTCCGGACTGAGTGGATTTTCGCTCATATCTACGAGCTCAAGGCTAACCGAGTGACTTCCTTCTGTGAGGTCCGTAAAGGTAATTGGATCTGCAGTTTCCTGGTAGGTATAGGCTGCATCGTCCAGAGAATAGGCCACTTTACCGTCAGTACCAACAGTAAAGTTGCTTACATTGAATTCAATATCAACCGCATCTGTATAGATTACATCTCCGTTGGTTGGTGAAGTAATTGCAATATTGGGATCTGTACTCACGCCCAGGTCAATGATATCATTTTCATCACGCGGGAGAATTTTAAAATTGAAATAATATTCCACTACACCGGTTACATTGTAGGAATTTCCAATGGTTGGTTCAAAAGTATAGAGCAAATCATCAACCATCACCTCACCGGATCCGTCATTCACATCCCACTCGTTGTATTCGTCCGGTGCATTGTTATTGACACCTTCAACCTGTACCAGTACACCTTCGTAAGCTTCTGTTCCGGCTTCACCGGTTGTAACTTCGGCAGGTGCAGGCAAAGTATTGCCGTTGGAAACAATGTCAATAGAATCAACGGGACTGATTTCAGTGAGATTGTTGTATTCAACAACGGTACCATATACAATAACAGAGTCGCCACGGGCAGGTCCCGGAGTGTCAATGTAATATACATATATACCATTCCATGCACCGGTACCGTCCTGCAACCAGAATTTGTCATCATTTACAGCGGTAACAATACCGGCAGTAGCTACTTCCTGTCCATCATAAGGGGAATCACCGGAAGCTTCCTCAGTGTACTGTATGTCATATATGCTAATGAGCTCAGGGCCTGTGGAGAGATCCACAGTAAAGCTCACTGAAGCAGTAACAGCAGGTGAGAGCGGATCACCTGCACCGTCAAGCAATTCCATATCCACGGTGTGGGTTTCTTCGGTAAGCCCGGTCAAAGATATCGGATCGGTGGTATAATGTGCCTCATCAACACCGCCATCCACGGAATAAGCAAGGTATCCGTCGCCGGTACCATCACCCAACACAAAATTCTGCACATCAAATTCAATCTCCACATCTGCAGAATTGACGGTAGATCCGTCAGCAGGTGAGGTAATAGCCAGGTAAGGCTCAGTACCTACATCCTCCACGATATCGGCTTCTGTACGAACTGCAATTTTAAATGCTCCGTAGGAAAACATCAATGGAGAAGTTACCGTATAATCGTTACCCTGAGTGGGATAATACATGGAAGCAAGTCCGTAATCGTCAACCAGAACTTCACCGGAACCATCGTCAAGCGGAAATTCTCCGAAATTATCTTCCACGGTATCGTTTGTACATGTACCTGTGGTTTCAAGCAGTACACCTTCCCAGCCTTCCTGCGGGCAATCGCCGGTAGCGAGTACTTCAGCAGCAGGGAGTGTGTTTTCTGATGAGTTTACAGTAACATCATCGGCAAGAATTGTTGTCAAATTGTTATCTTCACTCACATTACCGGTAACAGTCACATCGTCGCCCTGGTCTACGCCGGAACCGGCAACCCATACACCTGACCACATACCGGTACCATCCTGGATGACATATTCGCCATCATATACTGCAGTGACTATGCCGTTGGTTTCAACGTATTCACCTTCAACTGCGGAACCGTTTCCACCACCGTTGCCTGTGGTATCCTGAATTTCTGATATCAGATATTCCGTTGGAGTAAGGGTTTCCCAGTTTTCGAAGCCTCCATTGGGCACAAGGTTATCTCCTCCATCTTCGGTAAAGATTACGTTATCAAGAATACATTCAAAATCACCATCCCAGTCATCAGCGTAATCGTAGAAACGGAAAAATACGGTGGCTGTAGTAGCGTCTGTTGGAACGTCTCCGGTCAGTTCAATGGTTTCAAAATCTGTCCCGTCGGAGGAATAAGGCCCCCATTCAGTGGTTCCATCGTCAAATTCCACATTCAATCTGGCACGGCCAGCGATATCGTTGTCATACACATCAACCGAGGCAGCAAAAGTTGCATCCGGTGTTACGGTAAAGGTAGCCGAAAGCACTTCAGTATCTCCTTGACTTTGGGTGGTGGATATAACACCGAGGGCTGAAGTTCCCTCATTTACATTGCTTGTTTCCTGGGTCAACGTAATGTTGCCGGGATTTGCATTTGTCCAGTCTGTAAGTGTCTGGGCAAAAACCCCAAAACTCACAAACATTCCGATCATAATAAGTAGTAGTTTTCTCATAATTATTCTGTTTTTATTTAACATCTGTTTATTTATCATGCTACAAATTTACATTTTTATTAGCTTTACGAAATTAATTAATCTTTAAGAAAAAACAAAGCTAAAGTATCAACAATACAATGGTACGTTATCAGTATTACAAAAGATATGAATAAATGTTTTACATATTTCAAATCCGGCTTGCTTACAACAGTCCTGATGTTCAACCTGCATTGCGGGCTAATCTCACAGGGCCTGCCGTCTGATTATCAGGAGATAAAAGAAGACATTTATACCTGTAATTTGAATTCTGCCACTGAAAAAATCGACATTTTTCTGGATATTGACAACAGAGATCCCTATGCCACACAATTGAAATTTGACAAAATTTTTGTTCATATTATGTTGTTTGGTCAGGAAGATTTAAAAAATAGTTGGCTTGAAGAAATTGATGAAGGGAAAAGCCTTATTGAAACCAGTTCATTGCCTGCGCTCCGCAAGCACATGCTCTTGAGCAATCTGCTGCTTCAGGATTGTGTTATCCAGATGGATGCAGGCAATCAGCTGCGGGCGATCAGCAGCTTTAAGACCGGCTTCAAGCATTACGAAGCACTGAAAGATGCGTCAGAAAAGCCGCCTGGTCTGAAAAAGATTCAGGGCCTGTATGAAATTTTTGCCGGGATGGTGCCCGAAAAGTACGAATGGGTAAAGAAGCTTCTTGGTCTGCGTGGTGATTTTGAGCAGGGATTGCGTATTTTTCGGCAGTATCTGGACACTTGTCATCATGAAGGTGATTATTACGAAGCTGCTTTTTATTATGCCCTTTTCAGTGCTTTTTTAACAGATGAGCCTGATGATGGATGGGAATATTTTAACGCCAATGTCAGGAAGCATCAGGCCTCTCCTCTGTTCCGTCTGGGATACGCCATGCTGGGGTCATCTATGGGGAACACAAAAGAGCCGCTGAAATTATTGCAGGACAATTATGATCAACAGGGAGATACCAAACTCCTGTTGCTGGATTTTCAAATCGGCAGTTTTTTGCTGTATCAGCTTGATGAATCAGGAAAATCGTATCTCAACAGGTTTTTACAAACATTTCCCGGGGATAATCACAGGCTTCAGGCCTGGCATTTGTTGTATCAATTCAGCACTTTCACTGACAATCCATCAGAAAAATCAAAATGCAGGAAAGCTATTCTGCAAATGGCAGAAGAGGATAAAAAGCTGGCTGAGCATCCGGTTATCAGGGAAATAAATTCCGGGATTCCCTTGCTGAAACCCCTGTGCGCAGCCGGTCTCCTGTATAACGGCGGATACTATCGGGAAGCTAAACAGCAGCTAACTACCAAAACTGCTGAAATAACAAATTCACTACAAAAAAAACACAAACTTGAGTTTTACTATCGTATGGGAAGAATTGCTGATAAACTTTCTGAAACATCATCAGCAAAAAAATACTATAAAAAAACCATTGTTTTAGGAAAACATGAAACCTGGTATTTTGCACCTCTTGCAGCACTAAAGCTGGCAGAGATATATGAAGAAAAATCGGAAATGGCTAAGGCAAAACAATATTTTACGTTGTGTCTTGATATAAACAAGGGAGATTATCAGGCAGATTTGAAACGTCAGGCCAACGCAGGCTTGCAGCGTATTGGCACCAAAGACAAGCTGCAATGAGAATCACAGGTTGCCCTCCTCATATGCCTGCACAAGCGCCTCAATGGCTTTATCCTCTCCTTCCGGATCATAATGATCTTTAAGATTATGACCGAAAAGCCTTGCCAGACCCTGATAGGTTCCTGCAAGGAACCCGCCTTTAAATTCCCTGAGAATGTCATAGGATGTTTCACCGGTTTCCCGGTCGATAAGCTTGATAAGGAGCAATCCCTGGGAAATGGTCATCTTTTTAATTTCCTTACCATACCTCTCACGCAGTTGTTTTTCGCGATACCTGATGTATTGCTTTTGTAATCGCTCATCTGTTATGCGACTCAAATGAGCATCAATTTCTTTCATATTTTCCTGAATCAACTGTGCATAAGGGTACACTTTCAAGAAATTTCTGACCAGTCGGGTATTTCTGTGGGTTTTTGAACGGTCCCGATCGGAGACCCTGGCAGGCACCAGTATTTCCGGGCCCATCATCACATAATTTTCCGAGTAAATAAACAAAGAATCAAGATTTACATCCGGAGCTTTGTAAACCTTCCTTTCTGTTTCAGTCTGTGCGTTAACAACAAGTGACACTGTCAACAGGATCAAAAAAATGAAATAATTTGTTTTCATATGAGAAACATCTTTATCTGAGTACATTTTTCCAATAATTGTACCAAATTTGCAGCATGAATGAAAAAAGTGAACAAATCATCAACTGGCTGATGTTGATTTTTTTGAGTTTGATCTGGGGCAGCAGTTTCATATTGATGAAATACGGACTACGGAGCTTTTCTTACGGGCAGGTTGCGGGATTTCGCATGTTCATTGCTTTTATTGCCCTTTTGCCGGTGGCACTATATCATATCAGGAAAGTCACCAAAAAGAATTTCCTTTCCCTTGTGATTGTCGGATTTATCGGGAATGCCATACCCGCCTTTTTGTTCACCCTTGCTGAGACGCGGATTGAATCAGCCATGGCCGGCATTCTCAATTCTATGACACCATTCTTCACCATGATTATCGGAGCCGTTATTTACCGGGTAAAAATCCGCTGGATAAGTCTGGCTGGTGTATTCATAGGCTTGGGAGGTGCCATTGCTGTCATCACCAGCAATACAGATGATATCACCGGAAAAATCAATGCATTTGCACTTTTTGTGGTACTTGCCACCATCATGTACGGCATCAACATCAATCATGTCAAATCAAAGTTGAACGAGCTTAACGGCATACAGATTGCATCTTTTGCATTTCTTATGGTTGGTCCGGCAGTTACTACATACCTGCTCAGCACAGGTTTACAGGAAACTTTTTCTCAGGAAAATGCCTGGAATGATTTTCTTTATGTATTTTTGCTGGGATTTTTTGGCTCAGCAGTGGCTGTTGTGATGGTCAACATCCTGATACAGCGCAGCAATGCACTGTTCGCTTCGTCCGTTACCTATATGATGCCCATTGTTGCCATCATATGGGGAATCATTGACGGAGAAAAGCTGAGCATTACACAATATGCCGGTATGGCCTTTATTTTACTGGGTGTATATCTGGTTAACAAACGAAAACACAAATTACGATGATAAAATTCACACAAAGAACACGGATTGCCATGGCTGCAGGCAGCGGGATTCTGATGAGTCTTGCCTACACACAATGGCACATGGGCTGGATTATACTGGTTGCATTTGTACCCCTGCTGATGGTTGAGGAACATATGTTTCAAAATAAAGCCATGTTCCGGGGAAGCAATATCCCTGGTCTGAGCTTCCTTAGCTTTATTGTATGGAATCTGATATCTACCTACTGGATATGGTTTGCTACAGCAGCAGGCTCAATTTTCGCCTTATCTGCCAACGCTCTGTTCATGACTGTTTTGTTTGTTTTGTATCATAAAATAAAAATCCGCTTACCACGGAACGAAGCATATATCGCCCTAGTTGTTATCTGGATAAGCTTTGAGTATATTTACATGCAGGTCAAGCTCACCTGGCCATGGCTCAACCTGGGCAATGCATTTGCTAATAATGTGCAATGGATTCAGTGGTATGAATTCACGGGTGCTCTGGGTGGCACCCTCTGGATACTTATCAGCAATCTCATCATTTTCGAGATTATCCGCCGTCGCTTTATGCTGCCAAAAAAAGCAGGTACAAAAATTCATCTGATCGCTCTTGCTGTCATCATCATTCTGCCCCTGAGCTACTCTGTCATCAGGTATCATAATTATGAGGAAAAGGGTACCAATAAAGAAATTGTGATCTTACAACCAAACATCGATCCGTACAACACAAAATTTTCCGGCCCGGTACGGGAACAATTGTTTGAGATGCAGGCTCTTGCAGATTCTGTGATGGACAAAAACACCGATTATCTGATTTTTCCGGAAACTGCCCTGCCCCTGTATTTGAGTGAAGATTCCGTGGAATTTGAAAATGATATGCACATCAAAATTTTACGAAACTTCAGCAACAGGCACCCAAGAACCAAATTGATTGTTGGCATGACAACCCGGAGATTTTATTTCTCCGAGGAAAACATCACCACCACGGCACATAAACATGATAATTTCTGGTTTGATGAATACAACACGGCCATACAGATTGATACCAGCGGGAAACATCAGATTTATCATAAATCCAAGCTTGTACCGGGTGTAGAAACCCTGCCGTATGTTGATAACTGGAAGTGGCTGAATGATCTGATCATTGACCTGGGCGGCGCACGTAACAGCCTTGGCTATGATAAAGAACCCACAGTTTTTGACAGCCCTGATGATTCCACCGGAGTTGCTGCCATCATTTGTTATGAGTCGGTGTATGGTGGATATGTCTCATCCTTTGTACGCAAGGGTGCAGATTTGTTGTTCATCATTACCAACGACGGCTGGTGGCGCGATACACCGGGCTATAAACAGCATGCAGCATTTGCCAGACTACGTGCCATTGAAAACAGACGTTCGGTGGCCAGGTCAGCCAACACAGGAATTTCATCACTGATCAACCAACGGGGAGATATCATTGAAAGCCGCGGATGGTGGCAAAAGGCAGTGATTAAAGGAGTAGTAAAATCAAACGATAAGCTGACATTTTATTCACGTTTTGGTGATTACCCGGGCAGGATTTCGATGTTTTTGGCTGTTCTGATTCTTCTCCACTGGATTAGCATGTTGCTGATGAAAAAACGGCAGGGACAATAAGAACCCCGTTTTAACGTCTATTGAATAGCGATAGCACGCAGGAACAGCCTGACTTGCTCCTGAGATCAGAAAACGGCAAACATTATGCCTTTATCAGTAAATAGTAAAAAAATTGTATTAATTTTCTGCCTGCAAACAAATATGCAATCCTTATGAAAAAGATTATTCTGTATTATCCTGTCATGCTGATATTACTGAGTTTCATTGCATGCGACAAGCCAACTTCTAAAAGCAAACAGTCTGAAGAAAAAGACATGAGCAAGCTTGCTTATTTCCAGTTTACAGCCAATGGTGAAAATGTGAGCCATGAAACTGCATTTGATGACATCAGCTATGGAAGCGGTTCTGTTAATGGCGGAGAAAACATTGTAACCAACACGGTGTCAGTTTTCAAAGGCAACAAACAAGAACGCAGGCTACATACCGACATATACAAAATTGCAGATGACTTGCGAAAGATGAAAGCCCCGGAGCTTGAGGGCAAAACGTATCCGCTTGATTTTACAAGCGATAAGGGCTACAGTTCGGGCAATGATGTTACCTTTACCATTACTAAAGTGGAATCACGTGAAGTTTCCGACAAACTGGGGACTTCATACCGCATTGAGGGCACACTTGAAGGCAGTGTAAAAACAGAATCCGGTGGAGCAGCTGACATGGAGAATGGCAAAGCAGCTTTCAAGTTGTATCAAAAAGACAGGGACTTTTAAATCAGGTTTTGCCGGCAGATTCGGATTCAATAAATAACTGCAAGTAACAAGCAGGCAACAAATCGCGATACATTTAGCTTCCAGGGAAAAACCCGCAGCAGGCAGGAGATGAATAGCTGCCCGCGGTGCAGGACTTGCATGGCCCTGGCGGGAAAGAGCTGCCGGAGAAAGCTCCTTTGCCGACTTATGGGCATGCAGTACTGCACAAGGGCAGTAGTATCATGTCAAGCCAAATATGTCGCCCCAAGTTTTGTTCTTTTTCGTTTTTTCTTCATAAAAAAAAGACTCACGTAGCTACGGCTATGCTTACTTTTCTTATTTTGAAAAATTCAAAAAACACCTTCAACTAAACCGTCATATTTGGCTTGACATGACACTATAAAACGGATGCCGCAGCTGCCCGCCTTCAAAAAATAAGCTAAAAATACTAAAATGCCCACAAATTAGTTTTATCTTTGATATGGCTGTCAGAAAAACCGTGTGTATGAAAAAGCGAAATTACATTCTTATCATTTTTATGCTGATAACGGTGCTCAGTGCGCATGGGCAGGAGGCGTGCCGGGTGTACGGGACGGCAGAACAATATGCCGGCAAAACGCTGGAATTTTTTCTTTATGAAGATTTTCTGTCAGAAAAAACACAGCCGGTCTTTGTCATGGAAGTGGACAATGAAGGTCAATTCAATACAGGTTTTGAAGTAGATCAAACCCGGCCTGTATATTGTCTGGCTGGAATATACAAGTTTTGGTTTCTGGCAACACCTGGCGGCAATTACGAACTCATGCTTCCGGATTTTATTGAAAAAACGAAAATGGAGGAATACAATCCCTATTTTCAGCCGATTTTGCTTATGCTGGGTGTAAAAGCGGAATCAAAAAAAGATGTAAACAAGCTTGTCAATGGTTTCGACTACAGCTTTAACAGTTTACTTGACAGCCACATGGTAGAATATATGACACAAAAAAAACAATCCGGTATTGTCAGGCATATCGACAGTCTGAAACAGAAATACCCGGATACAATTCCCGCCTACTTTGCAAGCTGGAAAAAATACCGTTTTGCCATGCTGAGAAGGATGGTGTATGAGCGCAATCACCGGTTTGTTATCAACAAATATCTGCAACCGGACAGCGTACATTATCAAAACACTGCCTATATTGAGCTGTTTAAGGATGTATTCAAGGATTATTTTGACCATTTTCTCCTGCGGCCAGATGGAAAAGAATTGCTGACAGCAGTCAACGATTATAAAAGTCCGCAGAAAATATCAAAATTTTTGAGCCGTATGTTTGAACTGGACAATCCTGCTCTGCGTGAATATGCTATGATTAAAGGTTTATCAGATGCATATTACCGAGACAATTACAAGAAAAACAGTCTGCTGATATGCCTGGATTCCATTGCAGAATTTTCAAAATTTCCGGAACACCGCATTGCAGCCAAAAACATGCACACCAAGCTGACTCATCTGGGAAAAGGCACACCAGCACCCGAAATGAGACTCACAGACCCACAGGGTGACAGTATCCGGCTGGAAGATTTTACAAATCATTACACTTACCTGGCATTTTTCCACACTGAACTCACTCCCTGCCGGAAACAAATTGGCCCCTTACACGATATGGCATCAAAACACGAGGGAGATTTCAAAGTGTTGCTTGTATTGATGGACGAGGACAGGGAGATGGCATTGAAAAACATAGATGCATACAGACACAAAAACATGCGCATCGCATTCCCTGCAAAGCGTGAAAAAGTAAAAGAGATATATGAGCTCACAACCTACCCCTTGTATTATCTGATTGGTACAGACGGAAAACTCATATTCAGTCCCTCTCCTGCCCCAACAGAAAATTTTGAAAATTACTTTTTTGATTTTGTGTTGAATTAAATCTGAAATACGCATAAACGTGGGCTCAGGGATATTTTTTTCAGATTATATCAAGAGGAAAAATCAGAAGCTCCCGAATCTGCTCTTCTTTCTTTCCATCCCAGGCCGGTATTGTTTGATGAGGATGCCCGGCAGCAGCCATGATGCCCGGTTTCAAGCCTCTACGCAACAAAAGCACGAAACATCATTCAGAGCCTGAAGTTCTAAGCTGCAAAGCCGTAACGCAGCGAAAGCGCGTAAAATCGGCAAAGCCTGAATTCTCAAGCCGCAACGCGGCAACAACCCGGAACATCCATCAAAGCCTGAAACTTCTAAGCCCCAACGGGGCGAAAGCCCATAACATCGGGCAAAGCCCGATGCATGTCAATGCGATACAGTAAGCTTTTGGCGCCA
>JBKGYK010000028.1:0-35938 GCA_046546095.1 Bacteroidales bacterium | reverse complement strand
CGGATGCAGTTTCCGCAGCCTATGCATCTGTCCTGTATCACTTCTGCCTGACCATTGATGATACGTATTGCTTTGGCAGGACATTCCCTGACGCAGGTGTAACACATTTTACATCTGTCTTTGATGGTGTATACCAGAGGCTTATCTGTCAACAATTCACTCATAGCACATTAAATTTATGTTTCAGGTCCGGCTTATCATCCCGTTGCATATAAGCATTGGCAAAAGGATTGGCCTGTGGTGATTTGGCCTGGGTATTGTCGTCTGATTTGTAAAGGCTTTTGATCAGCATTTTGGTACGGTTTTCAGTTCTCTCGGAAAGGGGTTGTCCGCCCCCGCCCATGCATCCCAGACTGCAGTTTGACAACTCAAGGATATCGCAATTGGCTCTCCCCCTGACAACGTCAAGGATATGCTTTTCAATATTGTGTATACCACTGATAACTTTTGTTTTATATGTTTTTGATCCTATTTTGAAGCTGGCTGATTTTTCCTGCTTCATTACCCGAAGGTCGGGAATTTTATGACGTATCGGCTCTTTGCCTGTTTTCAGGAAATGCATATGTCTGAAAACCGCCTCGCTCAGTCCTCCGGGCACATGATAAAGACTTCCAGCAGCACTGGAAACATGGTAAGGCTGATCAAACCGCTCTTCGTCAATATTATGCAGATCAACACCGGACAATTTCAGCAGGCGCAACAACTCCCGCGTTGTCAGCACTGCATCCACATCCGGGATACCCCTTGTCATATTATCTGTTCTTGTAGCCTCTGCTTTTCCAGCCGTGCAGGGTGTTACTGAAACAGTAAATGTATCTTCCTGTCTCAATTCTTCTTTTTTGGCATAATCTGTTTTGATAAGTTTGCCCAGAATTTGCTGCGGGGTCTTCACGGGATTGATAAAAGACAAGGCTTCAGGTATAAATTGCTCCAGGTAATTCACAATAGAGGGACATGAACTAATGATGACCAGAGACCTAGAAGTTTCGCTGATGTGCCTGGCAGTTTCCATAACAAAAATATCACCTGCAAAGGCGGAATCAAAGACAAAATCAAACCCTGCCTGTTTCAATCCTGAAATCACAAGGGGAGTGATGTCTGTTCCGGGCTTAAATCCGGCAGCTTCTGCAAGAGTATAACCAATGGCCGGTGCAAGCTGAGCATATATTGTAATGTTCTTATTGTTGATGGCATCCATCACCGGTGTGATAGCAGATTTCTCTGTAAGTGCACCACTGGGGCAAACAAGTATGCATTGTCCACATGAAATGCAGGTGGAATAATTCAACCCTTTTCCCAGGGCAGTATCAATCCTTGTATTGATGCCTCTGCCTGAAAAATCTATGGATGATGCCTGCACACGCTCATCGCAAACGCGTATACATCTGCCGCAGAGAATACACTTTGCATTGTCCATCACAATGGCCGGACTGGATTTGTCTTTGTACTGTGATTTTTTGGTTCCGAAAAATCGCCTGTCCATAATATTGAGCTCCACAGCAAGGTTCTGTAATTCACAATGCTGATTGTTTTCACAATAAAGACAATCGTCGGGATGATTGGCAAGTAAGAGTTCCACAATGATTTTGCGCGCATTGATCACCCGCGGGGAATGGGTAAAAACCTCCATACCCTCTTCAACGGGCTGTGAACAGGAGGGCACCAGTTCATCACGACCGGAAATTTCGACCACACAAAGTCTGCATGAACCTGTGGGTGTAAATTCATTCAGGTGACAGAGGGTTGGCACTTTGATACCATGTCTTTTCAGAGCGACGAGAATACTTTCGCCCTTTTTTCCCTCGAGTTGTTTATTATTTACATTAAAAAGAATGCTCATGGTATCTAATCTGTCTTGATCGCGTTAAACTTACAATTATCATAACACAGTCCGCAGCCTATGCACTTTTCCTTAACGATAAAATACGGATGTCTGGCCACCCCGATGATAGCATCAGCAGGGCATTTGCGTGCACAAATGGTGCAACCGGTACACAAATCCACATCAATGGTGTAGGATTTGAGTTCCTTGCATACGCCTGCTTTGCATTTGCGGTCAAAGATATGTTCCTCATATTCATTTCTGAAATGCTCAAGGGTGCTCAAAACCGTATTTGCTGCATTTTGTCCCAGGCCGCAAAGGGAAGTTTCTTTCATAACTTTGGCAAGGCTTTCAAGTTGCATAACTCCTTTGAATCGTTCCAGTGATTTGTGTCCGCTTTCATCATATGGCTTTCGGGTAATCCGGGTCAGGATATCCAACATACGCTGGGAGCCCTCTCTGCAGGGAATGCATTTCCCACAGGATTCCTGCTGGATAAAACGCATAAAATACCTGGCAAGGCTGATGATACAATTGTTTTCATCAAGCACAAGAAAACTTCCGCTTCCCATTTTAAGACCGGCTTTTTCCATGGCAGCAAAATCCAGAGGGATATCCAAATTGCTGGTATTTATCACCCCACCTGAAGGTCCGCCAATATGGACAGCTTTTAATTCCTTATCACCGGGAACACCGCCACAGGTTTGGATTATATCACGCACGTTGATACCCATTTCAACTTCCAGGACGCCGGTTTTGGCAATTTTCCCGCTCACCGACAGTAGTTTTGTACCCGGACTGTTTTCTGTACCGGTTTTTTTAAATTTTTCTCCTCCCAGCCTTATAATGTATGGCACATTGGCCAGTGTTTCCAGGTTGTTAACTACAGTGGGTTTACCAAACAACCCTCTTTCCGCCGGATATGGTGGTTTGGGCTGAGGCATTCCCCTTTTGCCTTCCAGGCTGGCAATCAGAGCTGTTTCTTCACCACACACATGAGCCCCGGGACCTTCTTTAATATCAATATACAACTCAAAGCCACTGTTGAAAATATTCTCGCCAAGCAACTCATACTCATAGGCCTGCTTCAGGGCTGTCTTCAGCCGTTGTATGGCAAGCTTATACTGATTCCGGATGTAAATGATTGCCCGGTTTGCCTGTATGGCATAAGCGGCAATTGCCACACCCTCAATTACCTGGTGTGGATCGCCTTCCACCAGGTGCCTGTCCACAAAAGCCCCCGGATCACTCTCATCAGCATTGCAGATGATATATCTTGAGGCTTCAGATTGTTCTAGTGCTGCCAGCCATTTGTCCCCGGTAAGATAAGCAGACCCGCTGCGCCCTTTAAGTCCGGCTGACTTAACAATCTTGCATACCTCCTCTGATGTATGGGCTGTAATTGCTTTAGCAAATGCCCGGTATCCTTCAGAAATGATGTATTCATCAATATTATCAGGAGACACAATTCCCGTTCGCCGGGTAAGATGTTTTTTCTGTGTAGTAAAAAAGCTGAGATTGTTCAGGTATGGCACATCATCCCATTCCGCAAGATTAGCCTGAGGATATTGTCCCAGATTGCCGTAGGCCGGCAGGAAATTGTTTGTTACCGCATCCATCAATTCTGCCACCTTCTCTTCAGTAATTCCTGGAAAACTGATACGGGTTCTGCCTGGAATCTGCACATCAACAATGGGCTCAGCAGAGCACAACCCGATGCACCCCACTTCAACAACTTCTGCATCCAGATTTTCTTCTTTAATATGCTCAATTATCTTATTCTTTGTTTTATCTGCCCCGGCAATAACACCACAGCTTCCCATACCAACAAAAATCACGGGTTTTCGGACAAAATCCCGGCGTATGGTGGCTATGTTTCTATCCAGCACAGCATTGCCTTTCGGGGGATTGGGTCCCATAAGAAGAAGCGGGAGATGTTCTTTAATCAGATTCATAGGCTGTGCTTATTTGTTGTTTAATGTCTTGATTATCCGGTCAAGTTTTTGTTTGTTCAGACGGGTATGGTAAGTATCATTGACCTGAATAAGAGGCGCCAGTGCACAGGCCCCCAGACAACTCACCTCTTCAATACTGATTTTCCCGTTTTTGGATACGCCGTTATCCATGATATTCAATTTGGAAATAAGCGTATCACGCAGGTTGTCTGCTCCCATCACATGACAGGCTGACCCGGCACACAATCTGATATGAACAGGGGCATTTTCACGAAACCTGAATTGATTATAAAAAGTAGCAATACCATATATTCGGCTGCCCGGAATACTGAGAGCCCTGGTTATTTCCCTGATGTGCTCTTCAGTGATGTATCCCTGTTCGTTTTGCACTTCCTGCAATATCGGAATCAGGTCTTTTTGCGCCTTATCGGGATACTTATAAATAATATGTTTAATGCCTGCTGCCATCTTTCTTTTTTACAAATATAACAAATATTTGTTAACAAATAAACATTGTTAAGACATTAACAAGCAAAAACGCAAAAATGTTGTTCCTATATTTTTTGGCTTTTAATTAAAAATAATGCCGAAAATATTTGCATGTGTGAGAAATTGTTGTAATTTTAGGGGTAAACTAAAACATAATATTAAAATATGACAAAGCTATCAACACAGATTACAGAACATTCAGAACATTTGAAGTATTATGCCTTAAGTTTAACCAACGACAGTGAGACGGCCAATGACTTAATGCAGGAAACAATGTTTAAAGCATTGAAGAATGAGGATCGGTATGTTCACGATAAAAATCTGCGCTCATGGTTGTTCACAATAATGAAAAACACCTTCATCAATCAGTACCGAAGGGAAAAATCCAGGCAAAAAATGGAGGCAGAAGTAAAGGATGTAGGTTCATATGCTTCAGCGAAAGTAGAAAATGAAACAGGTCTTGATTTGTATGTCATGAGATCTGATATACACAAGGCATTGTTGAAATTGAATTCAAAATACAGAGTACCTTTCATCCTGTTTTACAAGGGTTTTAAATACACAGAAATCGCCAAAAGACTCAACCTGCCACTTGGAACAATCAAAAGCCGCATCTATTTTGCCCGCAAAATCCTGATGGAAGAACTCTCAGGACTGATCTAGTCCAATCATTCCTCATAAATGATATCGGAGTAATCCTCAAGTTCCCCGATTATTCTGAATTCTGTCCGCCGGTTTTTGGCACGGCCCTCTTCGTTGTCGGTACCATCGGGATTTGTATTGGGTGCTATTGGGTCTTTTTCGCCGTAACCCCTGGCCTCTAACTGATCCTCAGGGATGCCTCTGTCTATCAGGTGTTCCACTACCGATTCTGCCCGTTTTTGTGACAGCTCCAAATTAAATTCATCGCTACCAACACTGTCTGTATGCGAGCTTATTTCAACCACAATATTCGGGTTTTCCTGCAACAGATCGAAAATGGTATTATCAATGACATTTTTGGCCTCATCAGTGAGCTTATGGTCATTGTATTCGTAATAGACATTTTTCAGCACAAGCGGTTCCGTGGGTATCGTATTTACGATGATGGCATCCATATGCAGGGTGTCATCTTTTGTGATGTCCCGGGTTGTGAGAGCAAATTCCTTTTCATCACGGTTAAAATCTTTGACTTTCAACACATAATCAATTCCTTGCTCCAGATTGAACCAAAAACGGCCCTGATTTGTGGAATCTGTTTTGATAAAACTTTCCTTTCCGGTTTCCGGATCTTTCATGAATAATGACACCGGGTACTTATGCAGGCGTTCCATGGATGAGGTGTCATCCATGTGATGCAAATGATCAATTGTGAGATTTTGCTCATATTCTTCCCGGATGCTGTTATAAAAGGACAAATCCGTGATTCCGTAGATTTGTCCGGTTAGCCAGATACGGATGTAATCACTGTCAATGTATTGATAAATATCATCACAGCAGGTTTCATGACGCAGGCTTTGTCCTCCCGCCCGGTTGGAAACAAAATATCCGTAATACCCTTCCTCCGCCTTGGAGAAATACAGTTCATCCACTTCAGAGTTTACGGGTTTTCCGACATTTTCGGGATCACTGAACTGCCGTCCGCTGCCCCGGGTCTTAAAGACATCAAGTCCGCCATAATTTGGATAAGCATCAGAACTAAAGTACAATGTCTTGCTGTTTACATGGTAGAAAGGTGTCATCTCATCACCAACTGTATTGATTTTCCGGCCGCAATTTCGTGGTGGCATGAAAGCCTCCCGTCTTGGATCCCAGTAGGTGTACCAGATATCCATACCACCCTGCCCGCCTTCGGGTCGGTCAGACACAAAATACAGCATATCGGTATTGCGACGTGACACCCCCACAGCCGGCATACTTGAAGTATATCCCGGCAGGTTGATTTCATTATTGAGCAATTCCGGCTCCTGCCATTCGTTGTTTTTCTTTTCTGTCCTGTATATTTGACAAATCATCTTATTAGCGATTCCCGGATGTTTTGAGCAACGGGTAAAATAAAAGCGCTTTTGATCTGGTGAAAAAGCTCCATTGCCTGTATTTGCCTCCTGTGTATTGATAAGATCACCACCAAACTCTTCTCCGGTTTTCCAGGATTTGCCGTCTTTGTATGCCATATAGAACCGACGTCTGGGGATGCTGTCGGTTGCAGGATCGAAATATTGCATTTCATCCATGGGTAAAGAAGCATAAATCATACGATCCTCTTCGAGAGGTATGGGATTAAAATCAATGTGTTTGTGGTTGATGCCATGCATATTGTTCACAACATAATTGTCATGAATACTGTCGGCAAGTGCCAGCTGACATCCCTCTATTTCTGTTTGTAAACGGTCTTTATAGTATTTACTTTTTGATTTGTTTATATCCCTGCTGTATCGTCTGAATATATTGAATTCTTTAAGTGCCTCCTCATATTTTGCCTGCATTTTCAGGCAAACAGCATACTTAAACTGTGCTTCTGGAAATTTCCCTCTTTTGGCACGGAAGGCCTTGTGATAATACTTCCCGGCAGAAGGATAATTTCTTTCTTTAAAATACAATTCCGCAAGTGTGTAAGATATATTTGCATCATCCGGTTCTTCCTCAAGATAAGCAGCCAGATAATCAATGGCTGTAAATATATCACCGGATTTCATGGCCTGCAGGCCGTATCTCTTAATCTGCCGGCTATTCATATCTTCCATCATATCCTGTCCGACAGCCGGATTAATGACAAATGCAAAAATAACAACACTGAGGATTATTGTCAGTTGAAAATGCTTCATAGTTTAATATCTGTCACAAGGAATTGCAAAGCGTTCAATATCTTTCACAAAATTGGTATAAACAATGGATAACTCAAAAGCTCCTTTAAAATTACTGGCTTGTCTCAGCCCGGAAATATTGACATCATAACTGATACCAACATCAAAACCCATAACACCCACTCCGGTTTTAAAAATCAGTGCATCCGTAGAATGGAGTTGGGTTCTGACACCTCCACCTGCATATATTTTTTCAAGCAAATTTTCCAGGGGAAACTTATATCCGGCTACAGCTCCAAAAAGAAAATTGCTTGCCTTTGTTGTAAAACCAGTGTACAAATCAGGCCGGGCAAACCATTGCTCTGTCAGCTTAATATCTGCATAAGCACTGACTGCATACCGCAGGGGAAGTTTTGCATCATCATCCCGCAGAAAGCTTAGCGAAGGATTGTTGATATGATAAAGGCTCAGACCGGCCACAGGCGTGATTTTTTCGTAAGATTTGGACCAGGCCAGGCCCAGGTTAATATCGGGATAGTTGATATTCTCATCCCATGTATCGAGGTAGGATGGCATTTCTGAATCAAAATAGCCGGTATTGGGATTGTATTGTCCGGGAAAAGTAAGCGGGTCATGATCAAAAGTATTAACAACGTAGCCCGCCTGCACTCCACCGGAAAGATCATGACCGGATATTTGGGTTTGCCATGCCAGGGAGAGATATACCTTATTGGCTGTCAGTGCTGCAGCGCCAGACTGATCGTTAACAAAATAAATACCTGCACCAAGAGTTCCCTTAACAAAGTTAAATGGTTTGTCAAATCCGGCAGAAATGGTTTTAAACGGAATTCCGACAGAACTCCACTGGTTTCGGTAATTATTGCTGAATCGCCAATTGCCTTCAAACATCCCGGTATAAGCAGGGTTGACATGCAGCGGGCTCTTACCAAACTGCGAAAAATGAATATCCTGAGCAGAAAGATCAGACACCTTTAACACAGATAAAAGAACCAGAATGGTTATGAAAATTTGGTTTTTTTGCATTTTGCTCTTTTATTTATCCCTCAAATATAGTATTTTTGTTAGTGAATCCAACGAAACCAATACAAATTAAGGGAAATTTTTATGCCATTACTAAAAATTATTTCTGCCATTGTTGCCTTTGCTATCATGTCCTTAAGTATTGCAAACGCACAGTCTGTGGCCGATTTTGAAGTCGGGGAAGACGAAGAATCTGTATGTGTGAACGAAAACATTCATTTTACCAATCTCAGCGATACCACTGCATGTTCCGGTGATGTTTCCTGGGTATGGGATTTTGGAGACGGAGCCACTTCTACCGTCTACAATCCGGTGAGAAATTATGATGCTCCAGGCACTTATGATGTGGTTCTTACCGTAACCTGTGATGGAAACAATTATGCAAAGCTCATAAGCATTTCCGTACTGCCCACACCGGATGCAGGATTTCAGGATGTGAGCTTTACAGGTTGCGCACCACATACGGTAAATTTCGTAAACACCACAACACAAATAGGCGGCGGAAACATTGACGGGTACACATGGAATTTTGGCGATGGCACAAGTAGTACAGATGAAAATCCGGAACATACCTATACTCAGGCAGGCACTTATACCATTACACTTGAGGCCACCAATGAAAACGGATGCACCTCATTTGCCAGTCAGGAGAATGCCATTAGCCTGTCTGCTGTTCCTGAACTTAGTCTGACTGCCAACCCTCAGTCCTACTGCCAGACACCTGTAAGTATTGATTTTTCTTCAAACATCAATGTTACATCAGGGCTGGATTACGAAATTGACTGGGATTTCGGGGATGGCGGAAATGCCACAATTGAAAACCCAAGCCATGAATACACAAGCAATGGAGATTATGATATCAGCCTGACTGTCACAGATGAATATGGTTGCACCAACACAATTGATTCCCTGGATTATGTACATGTGCATCCGGTAACACCGGATTATACAATTCTGGATGATGACTCTCAGGAAATAACCAACAACATCACCTGCATTAACACAAACACCTATTTTATATGCAACAATGCAGGATATGATGTGGAATGGGATTTTGGCGAGGGCAGCACATCGTCAAACAGTACGGCAGCCTATTCTTTCCCCTCTTCCGGCTCCCATAACATCACTATGACAGTAGATCCCGGGGGTGTTTGTGAAGCATCAACCACGATCAATATTACTGTTGAAGACCCGGAGCCTGCTTTTGTTGTTGATGAGGACTTCAGCTGTTCAGCTCCTTTTACCGTCCAGTTTACCAGCGACGCTTCAGCAACAATTGATGAATACAGCTGGTTGTTTGGCGATGGCTCCGGCGACGATCAGGAAAATCCATCGCATACTTATAACGAAACAGGGACATTTACCCCGGTACTTGAGGTTGTTTCCTCCAATGGTTGCGAAGCAGAATATTCAGGTCCGGAAATCAATATCAGCTCTCCTTCCGCTTCATTTTCCGTGGATACGACAGAAGGCTGCCTTGGCATCGTATTCAACACAAGCTATGATAGCATAACAGATCCGGATGAGATTACTGATTTCACCTGGGATTTCTACAGCAATATAGATTCACTATCAGATCCGTTTATCTCCGGCACTGAGGAGTCTCATGCATATACAGATACAGGCGAATATGTCATCAGCCTTACTGTAACAGATACTGCTGATTGTATTTCTGATTTTGAGCTTGATGTGCAGGTTGGTGAACATCACATGCCAATGTTTGACACCCTGTCACATCCGCACCTGATATGTCCTCAGGATTCTTTGAATTTCTGGAGTACTTCAGAAGACTCCAGCTATATCGATAATTACGAATGGCTTATGGGGGACACCAGTTCCTGGCAATGGGGTACCTCTGAAGAACATCACCTGCAGGATTTTATGTTTGAAGAAGATACCGGCTATGTGCAGGTAGTTCATGTAGTAGACCATAACGGGTGCAGAGATTCACTATACATGCCTGACTACTTTTATGTACGGGGGCCGGTAATTCATAATATTGAGCTTAACCATGACTGCGAGCAGGGCACTGAATACCTGTTTACGCTTGATGCAGTGCTGGCCAGTGATTGGGACTGGTTTGTATATGATGATACAGGAAACCAACTCTCGCAGTATTTATCCACAACCGATACCACTCTTATATATGATTTCCCACAAACCGGCGAATACTGGGTTCATGCCCTGGCCAGAAACGATACCACGGGATGTGAATTTATTGATTCGTTGAAAGTAAATGTGATACAGCCGATGGCCGATTTTGATCTGTCTCCTGACTTTATTTGTGCAGGAGAGCCGGGCTATGACTTTTCTGAAAGCGGTAGTGAAAATGCCGAATCCTATTACTGGGATTTTGGTGACGGTGAGAATTCAGGGTGGATGCCATCTTCAGAAGTCTCCCATGCATACGATACGGTGGGGGATGTTGAAGTCTGGCTGCATGTGCAGGACGAAAACGGCTGCGTGGATTCTGTGATGCGCGTTTTACACGTTTCGGGTCCGATGATAACAATAAATTCAGATTATCCTGTGGAGGGCTGCACTCCTTTCAATCTCCTGATCGAAGGCGATGTGCAGGCAGATGATCCCATCAGCTACATGTCTGTTACTCTGATAGATGTTGGCACAGATGAACCGGCGGCCAATGGTTCAGGTCTGCTGCCGTTCTCCTCGGAATTCACCATCAACGAAGCCGGCGTGTATGATGTGGAAATTACCGCCACATCCGGAGGATGCAGCAATACCAACACATATCCTGGTTTTTTGACACTCACTTCACTGGATGCTGGTTTTACGGCCGCCTCGATAAATGATAATGATCGTGAATTATGTGTGGGTGATTCTGTTGAATTCACCCCGGACACATTGTATGGTCCGGATTATGATTATGAATGGGATTTTGGTGACGGCTCACCTGCCAGCAATGAACCCATACCCGTTCACACATATACAAGTCCGGGAAGTTATGATGTAAGCCTGACTGTTTCAGGAAATGGCTGCACCCGGGATGAAATCAAAACAGCCTATATTGAAGTAGAGGAAGCTGATGCCGGCTTTAGTATTGCCACAACAGCAATTTCATGTCCGCCATTTGTCATTGAAGCCGGGGATGTGACACTGGATGCCCCGGAATTAGACAATGCCGCATATACCTGGCATTCCGGATATTCTAACGCACCCGGTAGCGGCTACAATTCTTATGAATTCTCCTATCCTGAAGCCGGTGATTATCAACTTCAACTGGAAGTGGTAACAAGTTTTGGCTGTCAGGATGAACACTCCGTGATGCTAACTATTGACGGTCCTTCAGGCGATCTGTACGTCAATGGTGAGCCTGTACAGCACGATGGTACTGTGAACGCATGTCTTAATGAAACACTGGAATTTTCTTTGGAAAACACGGAAGGACTGGATTCTATAGAATGGACATTTGATGACGGTACCTCAGACACCGTTTTATCTACCAGCCACATTTATACCAGTTTGCCCAATGAAGGAAATACGTATGATGTGGATGCAAGCATGCACGGGTCAGACTGCAGCTATCCGTTGACTGTTCACGTGATGATTCACGATGTGATGTCACAATTTTCACTGATAGATCCCGAATACGGCGTGCCCGCAGATACTGCTCAGTGCAGTCCCTTTGTGATTGATCTGATAAACAACTCCATTGGTGATGATCTGACATACAACTGGACAGTGGAAGGAATTGGCAACCATACTGATCAAGATTGGACAGGGGTGGAATTTGTCAATGACGGCCAGCAGGATTCTGTTGTGGATATCAGCCTGAGCGTAACCAATAATGAGGTTGGCTGCTCAGATACCAGCAGCAGGCAGGTAGTTACCGGCTACATTCCTGATCCGCAGATTACTCCGGATACCATCATTTGTGAAAGTGACAGTTTACATCTACACGCATCCAATGGCTCACACTACCTGTGGTATCCCGGGCTTTACCTAAGCGACACAGAAGTGGCTGAACCACAGGCTATGCCGGAAGAAGACATGACCTATTATGTGACGGTTACTGCAGCCAATGATTGCAAAAATTCTGATTCTGTCCACATCTGGCTACAGCATCCGGTCAACAGTTCAATAGGCAGCGAATGGGACAGCATTGTGACCGGCGAAAGTATTTCCAACTTTGTCAGCGTGGATCAGGAAAATACCAGCATTTTATGGAGTCCGGATGAATCCATTTCCTGCATAGATTGTGAAAACCCTGTATTCAATCCGCTTGAAGACCAGGACTATGTAGTTGAAATCTCAGACAGTCTGTCATGTTTTACCAATATTTATGCTTATTCTGTTTTCGTTGATCAAAGTTTCACGCTTGATGTACCCAGGGCATTTACTCCGGAAGGCAATGAAATCAACCGGGTTGTATTTGTACGCGGGCATGGCATCAGGGATCTGAAAGAATTTGTCATATACAATCGCTGGGGTGAGGAGCTTTTCCGCACGGATGATATCAACCAGGGCTGGGACGGCTATTACAAAGGCAAACTACAACCTGTGGATACGTATGTGTATTATGTGGAAGCTGAAATGTACAATGGCAAAATCAAAAGCAAAAAAGGCAACATTATGCTGATGCGCTAAGATATGATTTTGGTTTTCCCGGAAAATGCATGCCCATGAAATAAAACCCGCTCAGGTATCACGAAAAATAATAAAACCGGAATAGCTTATTCCAAGGTTTTCAGCAGCTCTCTGTCTTTTTTTCGCAGCTTACTGACAACAAGTTCATAGGAATGATCAATCAGTTCCTGTAAGAGATCATCGCTCAGGCTTCCGTCAACGGACACTGTATTCCAGTGCATTTTATTCATATGCCATCCGGGTCTGATCGCCGGATACCTTTCTCTGAGCTCAACGGCACGTTCAGGATCGCATTTCAATGCCAGTGCAAAATCATCTTCCAGATCAGTAAGTGCAAACATTTTACCCATGACTTTAAAGACAAGCGTTGTTTCATCAAAAGGAAACTCTTCAGTAACACCTGCTTTTGATAAGCAATATGTTCTAAAACTTTCAATATGCATAATGTATGGTTTTACATGTCATGTACCAATCTGATACCTCTGGCATTGCTGCCATAATCCTTTACGCCTTCTATTCTGTTGGTAAGTCTGCAATCCACCGGATCATTGAACCATGATCCGCCACGCAAGACCTGATAATTTCCTTCTTCCGGTGCAATCGGATTGTTTGGTACGGAATATTCATAAAAATCAGAATCGTATTTATCCTGACAGGGCTCCCAGACATTCCCGGCCATGTCATATATTCCGAGCTCGTTGGGGACTTTCTGTCCCACGGGCTGGGTTTTTCCACTTGCATTTTCACCATACCAGGCTACTTCGTCGATATCATTGCTGCCACTGTATCTGAAGCCTTTGGATTTCTGACCTCCACGGGCTGCATATTCCCATTCGGCTTCGGTAGGAAGACGATAGTTTTTTCCGGTTACCTCATTCAGGGCATCTATAAACAGATCCACCCTTGTTTCGATATCTTCTACCGGGCAATTATAGCATCCGGCATAATAACTGGGGTCATCACCCATCACAGCAAACCACAATTCCTGCGTTACCTCATACTTTCCAATATAAAAACCATCCAGCCTGACTTTGTGTACCGGTTGTTCGTCTTTTTTGGCATCCGGCCCGTCATCTCCCATCATAAATTCACCACCTTCCACAGCAATCATATCAAAGCTTACACCCAGGACTTCTTCAGTATAATCTTCTCCGCTTACCATACTTTCCGAAGTTCCGATTTTAACACTGCTTGTTTCAAGGGGTTTCTGAAAATCCTTGTTAGAAGTGCAGGAAACACCCCAAAGAACAAAAGCTGCTATCACAATATGCCGGATTCTCTTCATTACATCACCCGCTTTAAAGCCGAAAGATAAGCATTTTACTCAAATATAATCAATCTCAAGAAAATTTGCGTACGGAATGAGATGCTGGATCAGTCCTCATCGCTTTGATGCCAGTCCCTGCTTCTTTCAACAGCACGTCTCCATCCTGCGTATAAGGTCTGCCTCTTCGCGGGGTCCATGTCAGGTTGAAAGTTTTCACCTGTTTGCCACATTTTACTTAGCTTCTGCATATCGGCAAATCCCACACCCAGTGCTGCCAGAAAGGCGGCTCCCAGGGCAGTTGTTTCGGTAATTTCAGGCCTTGAAACTGCCAGGCCGGTGATATCTGCCTGAAACTGCATCAGAAAATTATTGGTAGTTGCGCCCCCATCAACACGCAGGCTTTCTGTTTCAAGTTCAGCACTTTCCTGCATAATTTCCAACACATCCCGGGTCTGGTAAGCCAGGGATTCAAGCCCGGCACGGACAATTTCCGCTTTGCCGGCAGCCTGTGTGATTCCCACAATGGTACCGCGGGCATCCGGATCCCAGTATGGTGTACCCAAACCGGCAAAAGCAGGGACAAAATAAACACCGGCAGTATTGTCTGTCTGATTGGCCAGGGTTTCTGATTCTGCTGCTGTATCAATCAATCCCAATTTATCACGAAGCCACTTGATGGTGGCTCCGGCAAAAAAAACCGAGCCTTCCAGGGCATAAGTCGGGGTGCCATCAATACGCCAGGCCACTGTACGCAGCAAACCATCTTCCCGGATCGCAGGACAAGTATTTCCCACATTCATCAACATAAAACAGCCTGTACCATAGGTGTTTTTTACCATGCCGGGCGTATGGCATGCCTGACCGAACAGGGCTGCCTGCTGATCACCTGCGATCCCTGTTACCGGGATAGATATGCCTGAAAACAAATCGGGATGGGTTTTGGCAAGCATACCGGAAGAATCACTCAGTTCAGGAAGCATAGCAGCGGGCACATCAAAATAGTCAAGCAATTCATCATCCCAGCCAAGGGTGAGAATATTGAAAAGCAACGTACGTGAAGCATTGCTTACATCTGTGATGTGGTATTCACCGGCACTCATTTTCCATATCAGCCAGCTATCAATTGTACCAAACAAATACCTGCCCTGTTTGGCTCCGTCCCTGATATCAGGATGTGAATTCAGCAGCCATTGCAATTTGGTACCTGAAAAATAAGGATCACTGAGCAGGCCGGTTTTCCGACGTATTATGCGGGAAATTTCCTCCTGCCCCATACGCTCACACTTACTGGCTGTACGCTTATCCTGCCAGACAATACAAGGATACACAGGCTTACCGGTGTTCTTATCCCACACCACAAAGCTTTCTCTTTGATTGGTAATCCCGATACCGGCAATGTCTGATGGATGAATATCCAGCTTTTGCATCACATCCCGGGCTGTTTTTATTTGTATTTCATAAATGGCAAGCGGGTCTTGTTCTACCCAACCGTCTTTCGGATATTGCTGTGTGGTTTCTTCCTGACTGAGACCAAGTAATTGAAAATCCTTATCAAAAACAAGGCTCCGGCAACTGGTTGTTCCCTGATCAAAAGCGAGAATGTATGATTTTCCCATAGACTTGATTTATTTTGAGACCTAAAGATAACAAATACTGCTGTATTCGCAGCACATCATGAGCAACTGTTGGTTTATCAACACAAATTAAAGCATCATGTCCCAGACTCTCAAATCCAAATCACTTTTTCAGTTTTCTTAGGTAGAAATTGTGTCCTCCAAAGCTCAGTCGCAGAAGCTTTTTGTCCTTTATGAGCTGTTCCACAAGCTGCATGTCTGCATTGTCCTTGTTGAGCAATTCCCGGAGTGCATCCTCACGCATAGGATGTACCGCAGTAATACTGAGAATATCTGATTCAGCATCGCCACTGGCGGCAAAAGCATTGCCTTCATAACCAATCAACAATTCAGCGCGTTTTACTTTTTCAGAAATCAATGCCCAGGCAGTTTGCAGGGCTTTTTCTCCGGCCGGTTTCACATCCGGATCAGCAGGCGGACGTGTGGGAATGGCGATATATGCCACATCGGGATTTATTTCACCCAGAAAATCAGCGATCTTACGCAATTCAGCTTCCTTATCATTGTATCCATCTATCAACATGCTTTCTGTCATAAGATAGCCTTCATAAGCAGACGCAAAATCACGCACACCCTGTATTACGGTTTCAAAATCCAGATTTTTATGCGGGCGATCCACTTTACGCCACATCTCTTCTGTTGCAGCATCTATTTTGACCGATACGCGATCACTTTTGAGCAAAGCATTCCTCACCTGTTCATCCCACAATAAGGATGCGTTGGAAATCACAGCTAGGGGTACATCCAGCTTTTTCAGGCCGGTAATCAATTCATCCAGACGAGCATCCAGAGCAGGCTCTCCATCGGGAACGAGGGTAAGATAATCCACTTTATCAGCAGTATTAAGCCGCTCTTTCACCTGCCGGACAATATCTTCCGGGTCATAAAATGCCTCACGTTCTGTCTGCATTCGAATGGCTTTTCCAAGCTGACAATATCTGCAGGCGTAGGTACATATTTTCGGCGGTATGTGATTGATTCCTATACTTTGTCCCAGCCGCCTTGATGGAACAGGACCAAATATTATCTGAGCCATAAAACCATTATTTTATTTCTTTCAGTGCTTCGCGAATGCTGATTTGTCCGATTTGAGATTTCATCTTCACCCCGGCCTGTTTCAGTACATCTGAAGCTTTGGGGCCGAAATGACCACTGGTGACAACCATATCTGCATCTGCCTGAATCACGGTCTGTGCAGCCTGAATGCCAACACCATGTCCGGCATCTTTTTCCTTGTTCTCAATAAAATTCAGACTGTCATCAGCATCATCGTATACGACAAAACCTGCAGCCCGTCCGAAACGTTCGTCTAAAACAGCATCAAAAGATGCCTTGTTTGCTGGAAATACAATTTTCATAACTATTTGTTTAATTTTACTGTGTTTACAATATCCTGCCATATTTTCTCAAAAATGGCAGTTAAATCACTGCGACCGGTTTCCGGAACAGTCAAGCCTTCACTAACAGCCCTTGAAAATACCGGATCATACGGCAATTCCTGTGTATATCCCAGATTATTTTCTTCGGCAAATGCTTTGATTTTCCTGCTATAATCCGGATTAATATCTGCTTTGTTCAGAACGATCATGGCTGGGATTTCCATTTTCTGCAGCAATTCATTGACTCTTTTCATATCGTGCCAGCCGGAAGTAGTGGGTTCGGTCACCACCAATGCCATAGAAGCACCTGACATTGCAGCAATAACAGGACATCCAATACCCGGCGGGCCATCTGTAAGGATGATGTCCCGGCCTTCCCTTTCCGCAACCACACGACTTCGGTTTTTCACTTCGGTCACCAGTTTTCCGGAATTATCTGCTCCGATGTTAAGTTTTGCGTGTACCATAGGACTGTTTTGTCTGGTAAATGCCTCAAACAGAATACCGGCAGCCTGAGTTTCCATGTGCAGGGCATTGTGTGGGCAGACATGGGTACACAAACCGCAACCTTCACAATCTATGGGATTAATTTTCAGTTCTGCATTCTCAACGGATATGGCATCAAAATGACAATGATCAATGCAAATGCGGCAACGGATGCACTTTTCCTGACTGACAACAGCCAACTTCCCACTATAAAAAGTTTCTTCTTTTGTATTGTCCGGAGCCATCAGCAAATGCATATCGGCAGCATCCACATCGGCATCCGCCAGTACAATATCATTGGCAGCAAGCCATGCCAGCCCGGCGGTTATGGAAGTCTTTCCACATCCACCTTTTCCGGATATTACAACCACCTCTTTCATACATTCATCCTTTTTTTCAGATTATCCGTCAGTGTATTCCAGGCATCAGCAATCTCTTCATTGAGATTATATACAAGCTCTCCCCGTGAGTACGCTTCTGCAATGGCTTGACTCTGAGGTATACGGCCCAGAATTTCCAGACCTTCTTTTTGACAATACGCTTCAATCAGCTCATCCCTGCCGCTACCAGCTTTATTGATCACAACACCTGTGGATCTGCCAAGCTTCCGGACTGTTTCTACTGCAATCCCAAGATCGTGGAGACCAAAAGGCGTTGGTTCAGTTACCATCAACACATAATCTGCATCTTTGGTTACCTCCATCATGGGACAAGAGGTTCCGGGCGGTGCATCAATAAGAATCAGGCTATTATCCACTGCAGCTTTTTCCATTTTGTCCAGGGCTTCAGAAATCAATGGAACAGCACTTGGCTGACCAACTTCCAGACGGTTTTCTATGAGGCTGAGATTTTCCTGTACCGGTTTAAAGTACCTCGATTCACCCATCCTGTGTTCTTTCATTGGCAGGGCAGCAGCCGGGCAAAGGGTAGAACAGGCATAACAGGAATGACAAAGGTCCGGAAATACCAAAACTCTACTACCTAAAAATGCGATTGCATTGAACTCACACACCTGAGAACATTTGTTGCAGAGAATACATTTTTGCTCATCCCAAACAGGTACAAGACGGTGCTCATCCTGAACCAGCATTGTTTTTGCATCACTAAAAAACAGGGAGGCATTGGGTTCCTCTACATCCAGATCGCTGAGTAAAACCTGATCCGCAAAAGCCGGCAAATCTTCAGCCAGCCGGGCAGCAAGGTTTACTGACAAACTGGTCTTACCCGTTCCGCCTTTACCACTGGCAATGGCAATTTTATATCTCATAATTTTTAGTGATCACACAGATTCTCATTGGTCACCAGTTTTCCTGCAAGAAAATCTTCTACCAGACGATCAGCAGTTTTACCGGGGACACCTACATAAACATTTACACCGGCCTTCTGAAAAAGGGAAATGGCACGCTGACCCATACCTCCGGCAAGAATATCTGTAGCGCCTTTATCTGCCAGCCATTTGGGCAACAAGCCGGGCTGATGGGGAGGTGCATCCAGCAAAACCCGCTTCTTTACTTCATTATTTTCAGTATCATATAAAGCAAAATGATCACAATGACCAAAATGCTGACTCAATAATCCGTTGGATACGGGAATGGCAACTCTTTTCATTTTTATTATCTTTTGGTTCGGGACAAAGATAATTATTTTAAACATATGTTCACTACTAAAATGATTTGATTTCAATTAAATCCTTATTTACGAATAGAATGTTTGCTTAATAAAATTTGTTGATAAAAGCCTTTCTGTTTTTCAATTTTAGATTTTACCTTTACATCGAATTAATCAGAAAGCTATGGAAAATTTTATTGTATCGGCAAGAAAATACCGACCGGAATCATTTGAATCCGTTGTTGGTCAGGAGAATATCACCCGGACACTGAAGAATGCCATCGGGCAGAAGCAGCTTGCCCAGGCATATTTGTTTTGTGGTCCGCGAGGTGTTGGCAAGACAACCAATGCGAGGATTTTTGCCAAGACAATCAATTGTGAAAATCTTGATCATGATTTAAATCCATGCAATAAATGTGAAAGCTGCATTGCATTTAACGAGCAACGTTCGATGAACATCCACGAGTTGGATGCAGCCTCCAACAATTCTGTTGAAGACATAAGAAATCTGATTGATCAGGTCAGGATTCCTCCCCAGATAGGGCATTACAGTGTTTACATCATTGATGAAGTACATATGCTGAGCAGTTCAGCCTTCAATGCTTTCCTGAAAACGCTGGAGGAACCCCCTTCCCATGCAATTTTTATTTTGGCTACCACTGAAAAGCACAAGATTCTGCCCACCATCCTTTCGCGCTGTCAGGTATATGACTTTAATCGTATTGGTGTGAGGGAGATTGCCGCCCGGCTGAAATTTGTTGCCATGGAAGAGCAAATAGAAGCAGAAGATGAAGCTTTGCAAATCATTGCTCAGAAGGCAGATGGTGCCATGCGTGATGCACTTTCAATATTTGATCAGATTGTTTCATTTTCCGGCAAAAAAGTAACATATCAGGATGCCATTGACAATCTGAATGTGCTGGATTATGATTATTATTTCCGTCTTACCGATGCCTTTCTTGCTGCCGATCATCTTGAAAGCCTGTTGATTTTCAACGAGATTCTGGAACACGGCTTTGACGGAAATTATTTTATCACTGGTCTGGCTGCTCATTTCCGCGACATTCTGGTAGCGCGAGACACAAAGTCAAGCGAATTGCTGGAGGTTGGAGATAAAATCAAGGAGAGCTATATGACAATGGCAGGCAAATGCAGTGAGGCTTTTCTTATAAAAGCACTGGAATATGCCACAGAATGTGATTACCGGTACAAAGGCAGTCAGAATAAGCGTTTGCATGTGGAACTTGCTTTGATACGAATCAGCAATATAATGCGTAATTCAAAAAAGACTGTAAACAGCGGGCAGCCATCAGCCCAACCCACGACAGAGCCCAAAAGGCCAGCACAGCCAAAACCCAGTCCTGAACGTAACGCTACAGTATCACATGATCCATCTGGAAAATACAGCAAGCCCGGGGCTAAAAGCGAGCCAGCGGAGCCTGTTTCAAATGATAGTAAGCAGCCACAGGAAAAACAGGACACCAAAAAGCATGAAACAGTTGCTGCGCAACCACAGCAACAAACAGGCACCTCAGGAAGTTCAAAAGCAAAACAGGGCAATGGCAGCGGCATTTCCATCATGGCTGAGCTAAACAAAACAGAAACAGATTCTGAAAAAGCCGCAAAAGATGAGAGCAGCCCGGGAGTTTCCGGCGAGGAGAATTTTGATCAGGAAGCTTTAACCGGAGCCTGGCTTTCTTTTGCTGAAAAGCATAAGAACCAGCCCCGCCTGTATCAGAATCTGAAAAAATACCAGCCGGTGCTGAAAGACGGTTTTAAACTTGAGGTAGAGATGCCTTCGGAAAGCATGAAACGGGTTATTTTAAACATCAAACCGGAAATAGTCCGCGATTTACAGGAGCAATTAAACAACGGCAAACTGGACTTGTTTGTTACAGTGCAGGAAATTGAAAACAATGGTTCAAAAACACCGTACACAGCGGAGGAGAAATATGAGGCCATGGCACAAAAGAATCCTGCCATTCAGAAGTTGCGGCATAATTTTGACATGAATGTGCGATAATTATCATGTTGGGTCTCAGCATTTTTGCCGGAAAACAGCACAAAAAATACCGGTTGCAACCGAAATATTCAGGGATTCCATATCTTTTCTGTCCTGTGGATAGGGAGGTATGGAAATACGCTGTGTACAGTACGCTTCAAGTTCATCTGATATCCCCTGCCCTTCATTGCCCATCAGCAGCATACCTGTGGGAGTAATTCCGGTATCATAAACTGAAGCACCATCCATAAAAGTTCCGTACACGGGATAATTTATTACTGATTTCATTTCCTCAATGAAACCGGGAAGGTCAACATAATGGACATTCACACGAAACAAGGCGCCCATACTGGCCTGCACTACTTTGGGATTGTAGCAGTCCACTGTATCTATGGAGCAGAAGATATCAGAAATTCCAAACCAGTCTGCGATTCTTATTATGGCACCCAGGTTTCCGGGATCCTGTATGCAATCCAGTCCGATACTCAGGTTTTGTAAACATTTCTGTCTGTTGATCGTATGTTTCCTGACGGGCATAACAGCGATAACATCCGGGGCAGTTTTCAGGCTGCTGATCTGAGACAGTTGCTTATCATCTGCATGTTCAAAAAAAGGCAATTTTTTCCATTCCGGAAAAGATGTTGTTATACTGTTGTTTGCAATCAGACAATCAGGTTCAAGACCATTGCTTAGTGCTTCAGAAACAATTTTTTCCCCCTGAATTATAAACTGACCATACATCTCCCGGTATTTTTTTTGTTTCAGCGCCCGGTATTGCCTGATTTTTGCATTTGTTAACATGTTACAAAGTTAAAATTATCCTGTATTCAAACTTATTCCTTATTTTTGAATCAAATTAAATAGATTGAAATACATAAACAAACATAACAGGTTTTGGCTTAGCATCGGCATTTTGTTTCTGCTGATTGTCATGATTTCCTCATGCAAATCAACAAAACTGGTACCGGAAGATAAATATTTGTTAAATCAGGTAGAAATAAGCAGTGACAATTCAAAACTTGATGAGGATGAGCTAAAGCCCAGTTTAAAACAACAGCCAAACCAGAAAACCCTTGGCTTGTTCCGTTTTCATCTGGCGGCCTACAATCTTTTCCATCCCAAAGACAGCAGCAAGGAATTTCCCAAATGGTATACCAGAATAGGCGAAGTCATTGGAGAACCCCCAAGCATATATGAGCCATCATTGCATTATAAGAGCAAAAAAAATCTGCAAAACTATCTCGCACAACGGGGATATTATGAAGCCACGATTGAGGACAGCTTAATTGTCAATGAAAACCATCCTCAAAAAGCCCGGCTAATATTTGACATAAAGACAGGTCCGGCATACCGGATCAACAATTTGAATTATGATATCAGTGATCCTTTTGTCAAAGATATAATCCTGTCCGACACAAGTAACAGTTTGGTAAAAGAAGGGATGATTTTTGATTCCGAAAAGCTACTGAAAGAGCGGGACAGGATTGTTCAGGTAATGAAAAACAAAGGGTATTATTATTTTTCTGATGAGAACATTCATTACTATGCTGACACCACAGAAAACAGGTATAAGGTAGATATCCGTCTCACAATAAAAAAATCTTTTGATGCAGACCGGTATTTTCTGGAAGAAATATTTACACCACAGGAAATCAAGAAGGTTTACTTCTACATCAATTTTGACAGAGGCGCATATGCTGTTGACAAGAAAAAATACCTGAATAGTCTTGATACCGTACAATACATGGGCTTCACATTCCTTGTTGACGGTGAGATGAAAATCAATAAGGATGTTATTCTACAGGCCAATTATATCAAGCCAGGCCAAACCTACAACCGGGAAGATGTTGTTTCCACACAAAAGCATTTGTCCTCTCTGGGTCAGTTCAAGCTCATCAACATACAGTTTCAGGAAAACACTGATCAGAGAAAGGATGTATGGAATGCAGAAAACCCCTATCTGGATGCTCACATCTTTCTGAGTCCTTCCTTGCGGCAATCTTATTCAGTAACCACAGAAGGGACAAACTCCAGTGGAAATTACGGATTGGCCGGTGTTATAACCTACCAGAACAGAAATTTGCTTGGTGGAGCCGAGCAATTCAGTACAAACCTCAGAGGGTCTATGCAAACGCTGGTCGGTAATGAAAGTCAGGACAGGTTTATGAATACATTTGAGTTTGGCGCAGATTTCAAGCTGGATATTCCAAAGCTCATGATTCCCCTTCAGCGTGAGCGCTTTGTCAAGGAGCATGATCCCAGAACAAATTTCGTTTTGTCATTCAACCACCAGAACCGTCCGGACTACACGCGCACATTGGGAAGTGCCAGTTTCGGGTACACCTGGTTCAGCAAAAATGACTTTTACCGGCACAGCATCAATCCGATTGAATATTACACAGTAAAAATATTTGACTTTGATGAAGGATTCAGGCAACAAATCGACTCCCTCTATATCAGATACAGTTTTCAGAATCAGCTAATCACAGCCTTTAGCTATGACTTATTGTACAACAACCAGAACTACCGTAAAAAAACTGACTACTGGTACATCTGGATGAATCTGGAAACATCCGGGAACCTTTTTCGAGGACTGGGGCAGCCCTTGGAATTACCCCAAAATGAGGCCAATGCGTATAGTATTTTTGATCTGGAATTTGCTCAGTACGTTAAAGCCGATTTCGATATTCGTTATAATCATATTATAGACAAGTCCAGAAGTCTGGTATCCAGGGTATATCTCGGTGCAGCATTACCATATGGCAATTCAACACAGGGATTGCCTTTTGTGAAAAAATACTACATTGGCGGCGCCAATTCCATTCGGGCATGGCAGGTACGCACACTCGGACCAGGCTCCTACAACGAAGGTGCTCTGTATAATCAGATTGCAGACATGAAACTACTGTTCAATCTGGAATACCGCTTTGATATCATTTCTTTCCTTGAAGGAGCCATATTTATGGATGCAGGAAATATATGGGCCATAGATCCTTCCGATGACAGGGAGGGTGCATTGTTCAAAACCGACAGATTTTACAAAGAAATAGCACTGGGCACAGGCATTGGTTTCCGAATGGATTTTTCTTTCTTTATCTTAAGATTTGATTTCGGGATGCCACTTTACGATCCGGCATATCCTGAAAACGATCGATGGCTTGCTGAATTTGATGAGCTTGAGTTCAGCGACTTTACATTGAATTTTGGTATCGGATATCCTTTTTAATTTCTTTGTATCATTCCTCCACTTGTTACTCTTTCCTTACGATTTAAAATCACAATTATTGAGATTTTTAAAACAGTAGGCCATCTCAATACGTATTAGTAAGAAATAATGATAATATAAAACGGAGGAAAAAATATGTATGATTTTAAATGTCCACATTGCAATTCATTCTTGAATGTAGATGAGCAACTCATTTTGTCGGCTGAGAAGGCCAAAGGAGATAAAGGGCTGGTACTGCTTAACACAGAACCGGGGAGTTATGATGCAAATTATCATCCCGATTTCAGTCCGAAAGAAGGTGAGAAATTTTCATTCAAATGTCCGGTATGTCATGCTGATCTTACATCAGACAAATCTGAAAACCTGGCAAAAGTTGTCATGGTAGATGAAGAAGGAAAGGAATATGATATCCATTTTTCCAAAATCAAGGGCGAAAAAAGTACCTACAAAATTATTGGAGAATCAGTTGAGACCTATGGCACAGACAAGCAAAAGTACATCAACTTCTTCAATTTAAGCCAGTTAACCTGATTTAAGATACAACATCACATTACAAAACACATGCTGTGCTTTTTGCGTTGGACGGGTCAGGTCTGTTGTCTGCTTACAGCCTCAGCAGCATTGAGTCCATCCACGGCAGATGAGACAATGCCACCGGCGTAGCCCGCCCCTTCACCGGCAGGATATAAGCCTTTACAAGCTGTGTACTCAAGGTTATCTTTGTCTCTGGGAATACGTACAGGCGAGGAGGTGCGGCTCTCCAGGCCTACAACCACTGCATCATTGGTGAGGAAGCCTTTTAGTGGCCGGTTGATTTTTTTGATACCATCGCGCAAAGCCTGAGAAAGGAATTCCGGCATCCAGAAATGTACGGGTGAAGAAACCATGCCCGGTGAATAGGATCCTTTGGGCAAGTCAGCAGACAAATTTCCTCTGACAAAATCACCGAGACGCTGAGCCGGAGCTATCAGGCCTTCTGCACCATTAAGATATGCCTTAGCTTCTGTTTCTTTCTGAAACTGCAGCCCTGCCAGTGCAGACTTCTCTCCTGTGGCTTTATAAACATCATCCGGTGTAACTCCGGCCACCAGGCCTGCATTGGCCCATGGCAGATTACGGCGTGAATTTGACATGCCATTGACAACCAGGGCATTGTCTTCTGTGGAAGCCGGGACAATGCTGCCTCCCGGACACATACAAAAGCTAAAAACACCTCTGTCTTTGGTCTGCACAGCCACATTGTATTCGGCTGCCGGCAAGTCAGGATGCTTGTAAGCTTTTCCGTAACGTATTTTGTTAATCAATTCCTGGGGATGCTCGACACGCACGCCCATAGCAAAAGACTTGGCTTCCAGGGGCAGTTTGTTGTTGTCAAACCACTCGTAGATATCGTGGGCAGAATGCCCGGAAGCAAGGATGAGTGATGATGCTTTATACTGCTGTCCGTCAGCACAATTTGCAGCAGCAAAAATTCCGTTTTTTATATCAAAACCGGTAACCAGTGTATTGAAATGTATTTCACCTCCGGCATCCAGTATAGCTCGTCTGATGTTTCCGATTATACCGGGAAGCTTGTCGGTACCGATGTGAGGACGGGCATCCACAAGAATATCATCCGGGGCACCAAACTGATGCAGGACATGCATCACATACTCTTTATCTCCCCGTTTTTTGGAGCGGGTGTATAGCTTCCCGTCAGAATAGGTTCCGGCACCTCCTTCTCCAAACGCATAATTCGAATTTGGGTTGACTTTCTGATTGCGGTGAAGGGCGGCAATATCATGCTTTCTTTCTTCCACAGGTTTACCGCGTTCAAGTATCACCGGTTTAAGGCCTTTCTCAATCAGTCTCAGAGCTGCAAAGATACCTGCCGGCCCCATTCCGACAATCAATACTTCTTTTGCCCTTGTAACATTTCCCGGCCTGAAGGATACATCACGGGCCGCCGGAATATCCTGATCCAGGCTGTAATTTAATTTGATATTATATTTTACCTTGTCCCCTCTTGCATCAAGAGAGCGCTTTATCACCTGTACCGATGTAATATCTTCAGGTTTTTTGTTTAGCTTTTTGGACAGGATTTTTTTGATTTCATCCGGTTTATTGTGTTGTCCGGGAAAACATGTAATTTGCATTTCTTTAATCATAAACTGATATTCTTTTTTAGGTGGCCGGGTAATCTGTGGGATGAATATTTGTGCAGGTGATTACTGATCATTAACTGGTCATCTTAATCGCTGAACCAGCTGAGTCCATCAATTTTTCCTCCTTCGAAATGAAATGATATAATCAGCATTTTTGAATTCAGGCGCTCAAAATAATTGGTGTATTCTGTATTATCGTAATTCACAGCGTTCAATGCACCAAAAGCACCTTTCACCTCAACTGCGAACATAAAATACTCAAGAAAAAAGTCCACTCCCAGGCCGATTTCATAATATGCATCCATTCTTCTTAACCTGATTTTGGGTTTATCAGCGGGATCAATTTTGCGCTGTGCGGCGAGGTCGTATCTCAGGCTGCCACCCCCTATCAGGAAAGGACGAAAATTGTTGTACCGTTCTGCCCGGTATTTCAGCAATACAGGAAAATCCAGGAAAGTTGACTCCAATCGCATCACGTGTTTTTTATACACCCCATTCTCTTTGAGTTTATATTCCAGATCCCTCTGCCCGAAATTCAGTCCGGGATTAAATCGCAAGTCCAGGTAATTTGCCAGCCTGAGGTTGGCAATCATATTGATATTGAAACCCACATAGGATTTATTTTCAACAGCATATACAGTATCAAAATCATAAAACTCAGCTGCAGGTTTCAGGGTAAAGTCCATCACATTCAGCCCCAGGCTATATCCGAAATGTGCAGGTTGCATATCAAGCTTTGGCAGATTCATTGGTCGTCGCTGCTGAGCCGTTGAAGCGGAAACAAAAAAGAGCAACAAGATTGCAGATAAGCCAAAATATGTAAACCATTTTTTCAACATGTGTTCTTATTAACAATCAAAAGCAAAAATTAGTATGTACATACTATATTATTCCGGGGCAAATATAAAGCTTTCCAAATGATTTTAAGCCATTGAGCAGAAATTATGGTTCAAATGAAAGTGTGGTCATACCGGATTCCTTGCACAGGCTGCAGCAGCAATGATTCAGAAAATCAATCATCTGTAGCACTTTCATGCTTGTCAGCATTTTTTATTCCCGGCAATAAATAATTACCTACTTTTGCCAGGGATTAACAAAAACATAATTATCATCCTATGACAGCACAATTTGCAAGAAGAAAAGAGGCAATTCACTTCACACAGTGGAGCCGAAAGTCTTATGCTGTCTTTCAATCTCTGGGAAAGATTGTTCACATCGGAGTTATTCTGGTATCTTACAGTTTGATTGCCCCTGAAGCGAAGGCACAGGAATCAGCTGATAATACTTATCCCTCCGAAGAGACGGACACCCTTCCTGAGGTTGAAATCACGACATCAGAACCGGGTGTCATGATGGGGCTCATCGATGTACCCACACTCAGCACGCAGCCTGAGCAAGCGGGTACAGACGATGCCAGCGAGCTGGCCCTGAAATTACCCGGAACCGATATCAGACAGCGGGGAATTAACGGAGTACAGGGCGACATCAGCATCCGCGGAAGCTCACCCGAACAAGTACAGGTTTTACTGAACGGAGTTTTATTAAATGACTCTCAGACCGGGCATCACAATCTCAATCTGCCGGTATCCGCCATCAGCATCCACAATTTGCAGCGGTATTCACCGGTCACAGGCCAGCAGGCCGGCAGTGATGCTTTCAGCGGAAGCCTGAATTTCATGAACAGTCTGACACAAAAGGAAGGCATTAGATTATGGCTCACCGGTGGTCAGCATAAGTTTATTGACATCAGTGCTGCCGGAGACTTTCAGACGGGCAGTGTCATACATCATTTGGCTGTCAGTCACAAAGCTTCTGAGGGGCATTCTGACAACACGGATTTCTCACGCCAAAACGTTTATTATCACAGTAGAGCAACCATTACAAACAAGCTTTCTGCTGATATACAGGCAGGATACCTCAATAAGTCTTTTGGTGCCGAGGGATTTTACAGTGATGCCTATCCCACACAATTTGAGGCAATCAAAACCAGCCTGATAAGCGGTCGGATTCAAAAATCCGGAAAAGTCAGACTGTCAGCAACAGCCTGGTACAGACAGAATAATGATCGTTTTGAGCTTTTCAGGGAGAGTCTGTATGCAGAGGACGGGGGATACTACATCTACGGAGATGATACAGCAAGATATATTCCCGGGATATATGAAAGCTGGAATTATTACAGCGGACACAATTATCACCGCACACGCCTGGGAGGATATCGTTTTGATGTTTCTGCGAACACTGGCCTCGGTCAGTTCAAAGCCGGCATCAATCACCGTCATGAAGAAATTGTCAGCAATGTTTTGGGCAAAGCAATGCCTGAGCCCATGCCAGTAACAGGAGAAACAGAAGCCATGTATAGCAGGCAGGCCGTCAGGGATCAGTTAAATGCTGCACTTACCTGGCAAGGCCCTGAGCTACATGGGTTCACCGCAAGTCTGACCGGCCTCATGCACAGCACCGGCACATATGGCACTTATTATTATGGAGGAGCCAGGCTGCAATACAAGCCAACGGGCAGGATAAGTCTGTGGTCAGGGATCAACCAAAGTATGCGTTTGCCCACTTTCACAGACCTCTATTATGATGGTCCGAGCAATCGGGGCAATCCTGAATTGTTGCCGGAAGAGGCTGTCAATTATGAACTGGGGATATATGCAAAGTCAGGAAATTTCAACCTCAGGAATCAGCTTTTTCACCAGGCAGGCAAAAACATGATAGACTGGGTCAGAAGACCGGAAGAAACCCAATACACAACAATGAACTATACCCGGATGAACACAACCGGCAATGAACTGAGTCTTCAGTGGCGTCCTTCAGATAATCAGACAATATCCAACTGGATTACTTCCCTTGATTTTCATTATACTGCTATGATCAGAGATAAAGAAGAGCAGGACAGCCTGATATCGGCTTATGCTTTGGATTACCTCAGACATCAGGCAGGTCTGGGCGCAAATCACAAACTTGGGAAAAACGGCTTTTGCTTTTCCTGGCGGATAAGACTCAATGACAGGCAGGGCAGCTACACGCTTTCCGGTAAAGAGTACAATTATGATATGTACATTCTGGCTGATGTAAAAATTGCATACCACAAAAAGTCATGGACAGCATTTATTGCGGCTGACAACATTACTGATGAGCGGCCGCGGGATTTTGGCAACATCAGGCTGGCAGGTCGCTGGATAAAGGCGGGCATCAGGTTGTTTATTGAAAAATAACACGTATCAAAAATATTTCAACATTTTTTTTGCCAATTGAAATTCTTTTTATACTTTTGCAATCCAATCTGTTGAAGCACTTTATAAAATAAAAACAATGTACGCAATAGTAGAGATCGCAGGACAACAATTTAAAGTTGAGAACAAAACAAAATTATTTGTACACCGTCTGGAAACAGAGGAAGGCAAAGACATTGAATTTGACAAGGTTCTTTTGGTAGCAAACGATGGCAAATATAAAGTTGGCAAACCTCACGTTAAGGATGCCCTAGTAAAAGCAAAAGTTGTATCACACCAAAAAGGTGAGAAAGTTCTTGTTTTCAAGAAGAAAAGAAGAAAAGGATACCAGACATTGAATGGACATCGTCAGCAATTCACAGAATTGCAAATTGAAGATATTGTTGCATAAAGTAAAATTATTGTCATATGGCACATAAAAAAGGAGTTGGTAGTTCAAGAAACGGTCGTGAATCGGAAAGCAAACGATTGGGTGTAAAACTGTTTGGTGGTGAAATGGCCATAGCAGGAAACATTATCGTTCGTCAAAGAGGCACAAAGCACTACCCTGGCAAAAATGTCAAAAAAGGAAAAGATGATACATTGTATGCTATCAGTGATGGCATTGTAACATTTAACAAAAAGCGCAATAATCGTTCTTACGTTTCTATCGAACCAGTTGCGGGAGAAGAAAAATAAGCATTAAAGCAAGTAACCGATTAAAAATCTCCTGTTTTTTCTAATTTAGCGGAAAGAACAGGAGATTTTTATTTAACAGACAAGGGTATGTTAAACATAAAGACGATCAGAGACAATAAATCTCTGCTTATTGAACGATTAAAGATCAAGAATTTTGATGCTGCGGAAATCATAGAAGATCTTTTACAGACAGATGAGGAACGCAAGAAACTTCAGTCAGAAAATGACAAACTTCTGGCAGAGCAAAAGCAGATATCAAAATCTATTGGTCAGTTATTTAAGGAAGGAAAAACAGAAGAGGCTGACACAGCCAGGCAAAAGACCGGTGAATTGAAGGGTAAAATTCAGGACAACACCCAAAAGCTCAAGGAGCTGGAAGAGAAGCAAAGCAAATTGCTTTCAGATATACCAAACATTCCTCATGAAACGGTCAGGGCCGGAAAATCTGACGAAGACAATGAAGAGGTTTCAAGGCATGGTAAAATCAGCGAACCGGAAATCAAGAAGCCACACTGGGAAACCATCAGTGAATATGACATCATTGATTTTGACATGGGAAACAAAATCACAGGAGCCGGTTTTCCTGTTTACAAGGGTAAAGGAGCAAAATTGCAGCGTTCTTTGATAAGTTTCTTTCTGGATGAAGGGGAAAAAGCCGGCTATGAAGAAGTTTTACCCCCTCTGCTTGTTAATGAAGCCAGTGGTTTTGGCACAGGCCAACTACCCGACAAGGACGGACAGATGTACGAGGTAAAAGAGGACAAGTATTATCTTATTCCCACTGCCGAAGTTCCTGTTACCAATATTTTCCGTGATGAGATTCTGGCTGCAGATGATTTGCCCTGCAAACGCATGGCCTATTCTGCCTGTTTCAGGCGCGAAGCCGGCAGCTGGGGTTCACACGTACGCGGTCTCAACCGTCTGCATCAGTTTGATAAAGTAGAAATCGTCCGTGTAGAGGTGCCGGAAAAATCCTATGAAGCGCTGGAAGACATGAAAAAACACGTTGCCGGCTTACTTGAAAAACTTGAGCTTCCCTACCGCATTCTCAGGCTTTGTGGAGGAGATCTTAGTTTTACAGCAGCACTCACTTTTGATTTTGAGGTGTATTCTGCCGGGCAGGACCGATGGCTTGAGGTAAGTTCAGTTTCCAACTTTGAGGATTATCAGGCCAACAGGCTTAAGCTCAGATACCGGGATCCAGAGACGAAGAAACCCAGAATTGCTCACACCCTCAACGGAAGTGCACTTGCCCTTCCCAGAATTATGGCATCCATTATTGAAAACAATTTAACGGCAGAGGGCATCGTTATACCTGAAGTCTTACGTCAATACACCAATTTTGACATCATTGAAAGAAAATAGCATTATGAAAACAAAGGTATTTATTCTTATTGTTACGTTTACACTGGCGATATTTGCCTGTAAATCTGAAAAGGAGAAAGAAGCACTGAACACGCTTGGTGATTTAACTGAGCAAAACAAGGCTACCGAAGACATGCTCAACGGTGAAATTCTGGATTCCGTACTGGCATATCAGGATTCACTGGACCAGCTTCATGCTGATATCACAGGAAAAAAAATTGACAAGTTTCCTGAGAATCAGGATCAAAACCTGGTAACCGCTTATCATGCCACGAGCAATGCAGAAAAAATACTGGGGCATTACACAAACAGATACCTTGATAAGTTCAATGAAAAAATTGAAGCTTCGAACGCCCAGCTTGAGGATCTTCGGCATGATATTGACAAAGGCTTACTGGAAGACAGTCTGATAAATGAATACATCAGTAAAGAGGATTCTGTTGTCCAGATGCTGCATCGCGGCGCCAAATCCCAGATCAGTTTTGCACGTCAGCAGTTTACAGCATACGGGAACAACAAAGAAAAGGTAAAAGAATTCATTAAGAGTCTGGAAGCAGAGAACAGTCTGGATGAATAAAAAAGCCCGGAACATATTGTCTGGATTATTTACCTGCCTTTTTCTTTTGACAGGAGAATTTGTCATTGCTCAAAGCAAAAATCAACTGGCTTTTGAGTATTATCGCAACAATGAATTTGATAAGGCGGCCACCCTGTTTTTGGAGTTGTATGATGACAGAAACAACCAGCATTACAGAAATTATTATATACAGAGTCTTGTCAAGGATGGTGATCTGAAAACTGCAGAGAAGTTCATTAAGGAGGAATTGAGACGATACAAAAACGATATAGGTCTTCAGATTGAACAGGCATATATCTGGGAAGAGCAAGGCAAAACAGAAAAGGCAAATAAAGCCTATCAGGAGATCATCGAAAATGAAACCCGCAGCAAGCAGGCGGTAACAAGTCTGGCAAACAATTTCATGCAAAAGCGAAAATTTGATTTGGCTGAACAGACTTATCTTTCCGGCCAGGAAAATATCAGCAATGAAAATTTTTATTATCAGCTTGCCAATCTGTATGCTATACAACGCAAACACAAAGAAATGACAGAGGCCTATATGGATTTACTTGCAGACAATCCGTCATACCTGACAAATGTTCAGACCAGGTTACAGCGCCTTGCAGCCCGGGATATTGACGAAAGTCTGAATCCGATTCTGGAGCAGGCCCTGATCAGTCGCATACAGAACAATCCCGACAAAACTGTTTTTTCAGAAATGCTCATTTGGCAGTACGTGCAGACGGGTCAGTATAATGCGGCGAAAAATCAGGCCATTGCACTGGACAGACGCCGTGACGAACAAGGCAAGCGCCTGTACGAGCTTGGCAAAATGGCCAGTAAAAATGACAAAAAAGAAGTTGCCGCCGACTGTTTTGAATATGTATATCAATTTGGCAGGACATCCCCCTATTATTTTGCTTCAAAGCTGATAGAGTTGTCGGACACTTACACCTCATTACGTCAGGAAAATCATGTTGACAATCAAATGGCCACTGATCTTGCCGAAGACATAAAAAGAGTTCGTGCGGAAGCTCCCCGCAAGCTTCATTATCAGCTCACTGTCTTACTGGTTAGAATACAGGCCTTTTATCTTGACAAAGAAGATTATGCCCTGCAGGAAATTGATTCTATTCTTAATACCGGTCGTCTGGATAAGTCCGAGCGCAGTGAGATAGAGTTGTTGCGTGGTGACATCAATCTCATCAATGATAATCCCTGGGAAGCCAGCCTGATATATGCAAAAATTGAACAGGATAACAAGGACAATCCACTTGGCTCAGAGGCCAAATTCAGAAAAGCAAAAATGGCCTATTACACGGGTCAGTTTGAATGGGCCAAGGCACAACTGGATGTTTTAAAAGCCAGCACAAGCAAGCTAATTGCAAACGATGCCTTTGAACTTAGTTTGTTTATTAAGGAAAATGTCATGGAAGACAGCCTTGAAATTGCCATGAAGATGTTTGCCCATGCTGATCTGCATGAATTCAAGCACAATTATGATAGTGCCCTGATGGTACTGGACACCATACTTCAGGAATTCCCTGCAGATGAACTAACAGATAATGTGTTGTTCCGAAAGGGACGTATCAAGGCCAGGCTGGGAGAATATGAAAATGCTGTTGACCTGTATAATCAGGTTGTAAGTGATCACGGCTGGGGCATGCTTGCTGACAATGCTTTGATTGCTATGGGCAGATTACAGGAGGAAAAACTAAACAATCCGGAAGCTGCCATGGAGAGTTTTAAACAGATATTACTAAATCATCCCGGAAGCATATTTGTTACTGAAGCCAGGGAATCTGTCAGAAGGCTACGTGGTGACACACCAGGCTCAGGCGAAGAAATATCCATCCCGGAACCCGGCAGGGATGAGTAATCAGGGCAAGGCCATATTGTTTGCCCTCTTATCCGTGTTATGCTGGTCAACGGTAGCACCGGCATTCAAACTTGCCCTCAATGAGATTTCTGTTTTGCAGGTACTCACCATATCATCCGGTGTGGCTGCTTTGACTCTACTCATATTACTGAGTTTTCGCGGTCAGCTAAAAGAGATAAAAACCCTGCGTATGGCTGATTTTTGGTGGTCATTGTTGTTTGCCGGCATCAATCCCATTGTATATTATCTGGTCTTATTCACCGCTTATGACAGATTGCCTGCACAAATTGCCCAGCCACTCAATTACACCTGGCCTGTGATGCTGAGCCTGCTGGCCATTCCCTTTTTGAAGCAAAAATTACCATGGAGAGCTTTGCTGGCCCTGCTGATAAGTTTTGCCGGAGTCATTGTTATTTCTTTACAGAATGAATCCAACGCCGGTCTTGAGACAGATGGTCTGGGGATTTTTCTTGCTTTGGCCAGCTCAGTAGCGTGGGCCTCTTACTGGTTACTGCAATTCAAAAGCCGGCTGGAAAAATCATTACAATTGTTTTTAAATTTTTCCATCAGCTTTGTTTTGCTGGTTCTACTATCTGTGGCGACAGGGCAGAACTTTCCTGAAGGAAAAGAAGCCTGGCTACCATCCATTTGGATAGGCGTATTTGAAATGGGCATAACCTTCTTTTTATGGATGAGTGCTTTGCAATATGCAGAGAAGACACATATTGTCAGCAACCTGGCATTTTTATCACCTTTTGTTTCACTCTTTTTCATTAACTTAGTGCTCAAAGAACCCATTACTGTTTATACAGTTACAGGTTTAAGTTTAATTATCACAGGCATATTGTTACAGAAATATTTAAGCAGACAACCAGCATGAGTACAGGCAGAAAAGAAAACATCATCATGGGCATAGACCCCGGAACAACCATCATGGGATATGCAGTGATATCCTGTTCAGGGAAAAAAGTAAAGATGTTAAGCCTGGGCGTAATTGATCTAACCCGCTATTCAGACCATTACCTGAAGATCAAACATATTTTTGACCGCACGCAAAGCCTGATTGATCAGTATCATCCGGATGAGCTGGCAATCGAAGCCCCGTTTTTCGGAAAAAACGTGCAATCCATGCTCAAACTGGGGCGGGCACAGGGAGCCGCAATTTCTGCAGCTTTATCCCGGTCTATGCCGATATTCGAATATGCTCCGAAAAAAATCAAAATGTCGGTTACGGGCAACGGCAATGCTCAAAAAGAACAGGTAGCAAATATGCTTCAACGCATGCTGGGTTACGAGAACCCACCAAAGCATCTGGATGCTACGGACGCCTTAGGTGCAGCCATGTGTCATCACTATCAAAAGCAGACACCTGTTCCCGGGAATAACAGCAAAAGCTGGAAAGCATTTATCCGCAATAATCCGGGGAAAGTCAAAGGTAATTGATGAGAAACCGGATTAATTTCTCAGGCTTTGCTGTATACCAGCACGCTTAGTAAAAGTATGATCGTTTTTTTCATGGCGGTATTTTTTAATATGATGCGATGAGAATAAGCTCTTATCGCATAAGCCATAGCACAGCAGCAGGGCTATACACGGTCGCTGGTTTCTCAGCCGGGCTTGTTTGGGTGGAGATGCCCGGCAGCACCGATGATGTCCGGTTACATGCCGCTACGCAACGAAAACACGAAGCATCATTCAGAGCCTGATGTTTTCAAGCTGCAACCCAACAAAGCACATAACATCAATCAAAGCCTGAAACATCAAGCTGCAACGCAGC
>JBKGYK010000027.1:0-36526 GCA_046546095.1 Bacteroidales bacterium | reverse complement strand
TGGTTAAGTTAGTTTAATTGGTTTTTCCAGGCGTCCCACAGGGGCGCCTGGTTTTTTTTTGATTGGCCTGTTTTCCTTCTCAGACACTTCTGTGGTTTTAACAAATCTTTAATCTTTGACATACAATAGAAGACGGGTCATTGTGGTTATTATATTGCAAACAGGCTCGAAATTACAGAGCAATGGTTGTGTAAATGGTTAAGTTAGTTTAATTGGTTTTCCAGGCGTTCCACAGGGGCGCCTGGTTTTTTTTTGATTGGTTCTACTGCAAACTTGATGGATATTTCATCAATTATAATTCATAAAAGCCTATCAGGGCTAAAGCCCTTAGAGTTTTGTGTTTCGCCTCTAAACCCCGACATAAATGCCGGGGTTAATCGGCTTTGGATGAATGAAATAGTGAGAACTTGACTAGAGTCGTATGCCAGAGGAGGGTGATTCCTAAACCGCGAGCTTCAGTTTGTGGTGGCAGGACAATTAAAAGAATAAATGGGCTTTAGTATTGCCAGTTGAACAGTAGCTTAACACCACCTTCAGGTCGCAGTGCTAAACCCTGACCTCGTAAGTTTGCAATAGAACCTTTTGATTTACCGTATAGCTGATATCTCCACTTTTCGTTAAAGCGACATGTATCCCTGCGACAATTTTTTATCTTTACCACAAAAATTACAACTTATGATTAGAAAAATAATTATTACAGGAGTATTACTCATTTTGACAGGATTTGCTGTGTTTGCACAGAAAGGCCTCGGTGAAAATGACTTGCAGCAACTCAGAGAGAGCTTTGACAGCAATGATGCTCACAACAAAGCCATAATGAATGCGCTTTCCGCCAATGCTGTCAAGGATGTTGCGGTAAATCGGGAAAATGTCGGAAAAACCGGTCATCACTTTAAGTACAAAGTGGAAGTCACCGGCATTACTGACCAGGAAAGCTCAGGCAGGTGCTGGATGTTTACCAGTCTCAACAGTCTGCGTCCACAGGTAATTAAAAACAAAAATCTAAGCGACTTTCATTTTTCTGAAAACTATTTGTACTTCTGGGATCAGCTTGAAAAGGCCAATCTTTTCCTTGAAAACTGCATAGCAACAGCAGATAAACCTATGGATGACAGAAAAGTAGAATGGTTATTCAAAAATCCCGTTGGTGATGGGGGTGTATGGAACTCTTTTGCCAATCTTGTTGATAAATACGGGCTGGTTCCCAAAAGTGCCATGCCTGAATCCCACCACTCTTCCAACACTGCATGGATGCGCCGCATATTGAATCGTAAACTTCGTGAACAAGGGCTGCAGTTACGGGACTTAACAAATTCGACGGATAAGGAAGCCGTTCGGGCAGAAAAAAAAGTCATGCTGGCTGATATATACCGGATTCTTGCTCTTAGTCTGGGTGAGCCGCCCCAAGAATTCGATTACCGATTTGTTGATAAAGACGGGGAAATCGGGGAAACCCGTACATATACGCCAATAAGCTTTTACAAAACACTTTTCCCTGAGTACAGTCCCGGGGATTTTGTCATGCTGATGAATGATCCCACACGCGAGTATTATCAATTGTATGAGATTGAATATGACCGCAATGTGATGGACGGCAAGAACTGGAAGTACATCAACTTACCAAACGAAGACCTCAAGCTACTGGCTATCAAAGGCATCAAGGCAAATGAGGGCATGTATGTGAGTTGTGATGTAGGAAAACAACTGCGCAAAGAAGAAGGAACCCTGGATATAAACAATTACGACTTTGAATCTCTCTATGGCGTATCATTTGGCATGGATAAGGCTGAACGGATTCAGACCCGGGAAAGCGGCTCATCCCATGCCATGTTATTAATGGCTGTGGATGTGGATGAAAATGAAAACCCGGTGAAATGGCAATTTGAAAATTCATGGGGCAAATCCTATGGCAAAGACGGCTATCTTACTTTCACGGATGAGTGGTTTGACAATTATCTTTTCAGGCTGGTAATCAACAAAAAACATGTTGACAAAAAAACACTGAAAATCCTGGAAGAAGAACCTGTTTTGCTGCCACCATGGGACCCGATGTTCCGACAAGATTAAGATTTTCAAATCATTCGATAAAGCCGGTTTGATACCGGCTTTTTTTATGCTTCTCAACAAAAGTGATTTGAAGAAAAGCTGCAGAAAATCAAATGCACCTAAAACCCCTCCAAACGGAAATATTAATAAGTTTCCTGTGCTGCTAAGCAAATTTTGCTTAATTTCGTTACTGAATCAGTTTACTGTACTGTTACATGCTGACAAACTGACACATAAAAATATGAAAACAACACAAATTGCAGGTTTGCTGATATTGATGATGCTTTTCGGCTGTTCTGAGGATAACGAGGATTATTTTGTAGCTCGGGATATGGGTTATTATCCCGTAGAAACCGGCAAATACAATCAGTATGAAGTCACAGAAATCAACATTGATGCACCTTCAGAGGTGTATGATACAATCCACTATCAGCTCAAAGAGCTTATTGGAGGTTCATATACCGATAACGAGGGGCAGGAAGCATATATGTTTGTCAGATACAAGCGACAGGACACAACAAAAAACTGGTCTCTGAGTGATGTCTGGAGTTTGTCTGTCAGCAACCAGAAATTATTCCTTACAGAAGAGAATCTCAAATACGTAAAAATATATTTTCCGGTTAGCACGGGGAAATCCTGGGATGGCAACGCCTACAACACGCTGGAACCCCAGACATACGAAATCACAGGTTTGGACCGCCCGGAAACCATCAACAATTTTTATTTTGATTCTGTACTTACTGTCACGCAGGAGGCAGACTCTTCCCTCATTCATAAGGACTTATTGTTTGAACAATATGCCCGGGATACAGGTTTGATATATAAAGAAATCACGCGAATCAATTCACAGGAAATTGAACCGGGCGTACCTGTTGATGAACGCATTACTACGGGCAGTATTTACAGGCAGAAATTTGTTAAAAGAGATCATGATGAAAATTTTGAAATATAGAATATCCCTGGCTGCAATTTTTTTACTGTTTACCTTCGGGGCCTTTTCACAGGATGAAGCACCTGCTTACTGGATTGGCTTTACCGATAAATACAATAACAATTACTCCATCAGTCAGGCGGAGGACTTTCTCAGCCAACGGGCCATTTCAAGACGGGCCAGCCAGGGGATTGACATTGACAGTACTGACCTGCCGGTAAGCACAGTATATCTTGACAGTCTGAACAATCTGGGGCTTGACATCAGATACAGCTCAAAATGGCTCAATGGTGCTGTTATCACAAGCTATGATGAAGATTTGCTGGATACCATTACAAATATCAGCTTCATCCGGGAAACAGAATTTATCCGTATGGCCATCTACACCAAAGATAAAAAAGACAAAGAAGATAATTATTATGATTATGGTTTTTCTGAAAACCAGATAAGCATGGTCAATGGCCACATTCTTCATAATCAGGGATTTCGTGGTGGGGGCATTATGATTGCAGTACTGGATGCCGGATTTTACAACATGCCTGAACTAAGTGGTTTTGACAACATTTTCAATGAAAACCGCATCCTGGCAACCCGTGATTATGTAGATATGGATGAACAGGTATACAGCCACAGTTCACACGGTAAATCTGTAATGAGCATACTCGCCGGGCAGGTTGACGGTCAACTGGTGGGTGCAGCACCCGAAGCTGAGTTCCTCCTGATCAGAACCGAGGATGCTGCCAGTGAACAAAGAATCGAGGAATACAACTGGGCTGCAGGAGCAGAATATGCAGACAGTCTGGGTGCTGATATCATCAATGTATCATTGGGATATAAAGAATTTGATCTCCAGCAATGGACTTATGACAACACGGATACCGACGGAAAAACTGCACCCATATCCATTGCTGCAAGCATGGCAGGACAAAAAGGCATTGTGGTGAGCATAAGTGCAGGGAATAGCGGGAACAATCCTGACCCTTTTATCGGTGTACCTGCAGATGCTGATTCAGTGCTCACGATCGGAGCTGTTGACAGTGCCGGAAATTATGCCTACCTGAGTTCCCGTGGTTACTCAGCCGACGGACGGGTTAAACCCGATGTGGTTGCTCAGGGCCAGGATACATACTATCAGGGATACGACAACAACATCAGCTATGGCAGTGGAACATCATACTCCTCTCCCATTGTCGCCGGCATGGCGGCATGCCTCTGGCAGGCAAATCCTGAAATGACAAATATGGAAATCATACAGGCAATAAAACTATCAGCCAGTCACTTCAATAACCCTACAGATACCCTCGGATACGGAATTCCTGACTTTGGTGAAGCCAATCTGATTCTGAATAATATTGCCTATGATGATTTCACGCAGGAAAAGATTGTCAGGCTTTTTCCCAATCCCGCCGACAATCAATTGAATATTGACTTCTACTCGGTCGACACACAAAATGTTCATATTCAGATATTCACCATACATGGCCGTAAACTTATTGATTCATATACAGCTGTAAAAAGAAGTTCGTATAATCAGATCAAAGTACCCGGTATATCAGGCCTGACACGCGGGATGTATGTACTGCAACTACATACGGAAAACAACACGTACAGTCAGAAATTCATAAAAAACTGATCTTTATGTCTGAAGAGAGACTGAGTTTACTGGAATTACAAAAGCATATCAAGTGGCAACTGGAAACGGGACTTGAATCCCATTACTGGATTGTGGCTGAAATCAGTGATTTCAATGTAAATTACAAAGGACATTGTTACCTGAGCCTGGTACAAAAAGACAAAAACAGTGACAAAATTCTGGCAAAAGCCCGGGGAATCATCTGGGCTATGCGATACAGGATGCTGAGCGCCTATTTTGAAAGTCAAACCCGTGAAAGCCTGAAATCGGGCCTCAAAATACTGGTAAAAGTCAGGGTAAACTATCATGAGCAATATGGTCTGAGTTTGCAGATATTTGATATAGATCCAACCTACACCCTGGGGGATGTAGAAAAACGCAGGAAAGAGATCATTGCAAAGCTGGAAGAAGCCGGCATTATGCATATGAATAAAACCCTGGAACTTCCTCCTGTTTTTTACAGGATTGCCATCATTTCTTCCGATACAGCAGCAGGTTTTGGTGATTTTATTGCTCAAATGGAAACCAACAAATACCATTATGCATTCAGAATGCAGCTTTTCAGAGCAGCTATGCAGGGAGAAGATACTGAGGCCTCTGTCATTACCGCACTGGAACAGATTTTCAATGCGGACACAGCTTTTGATCTTGTGGTAATTATTCGCGGTGGTGGCGCCAGGACAGACCTATCCTGGTTTGACAACTACAATATTGCATCCCATATAGCCCAGTTTCCCATACCGGTATTTTCAGGCATTGGACATGAGCGGGATGCATCGGTTACAGATATGGTGGCACACAGCCATATTAAGACACCAACAGCCGTTGCAGAAGCCATCATCAGCCATAACCGGGGATTTGAAGAGAATCTTGACAATGATCTTGATAACCTGTTGACGGGCGTCAGGCAATATCTGCGAAACAAATCGGAAGAACTCAGCAGCATATCAAAGGCACTTATCCCGGGAATCAAAACTCACCTGTCACGGCAAAACCAGCAGCTTGACTTTTTCGGACATCGCCTGCAAAGGGCAGGTTTCAATATGATTCAGTCCAGACAGCAATCAATCAGTCAACTGGTGTACAAATTATCAGTAGCCGACAGACATCTTTTACAAAACAATCAAAAAGCAACTGACAAACTTAACGACAGGCTGATTCAGGGTATTAAGCAAAATTTTCTTCGTGAAAATCACAAGCTGGAGCGAATTGAAGACAAGCTGAATGCCAACGACCCGCACAGACTGCTTGAAAAAGGCTTTACCCTTACCAGTCTGGACGGCAAACCTCTGACTTCAGCCAAACAAGTAAATAAAGGTCGGATAATCAAAACACGCTTTAAAGATGGAAATATTGAAAGTGAGGTTCAATAAAATATTATGCACTGTCCTGCTGCTTTCCCTGATATCAATCACTGCAAAAGCCTGGGAACGCAGAAGCGATAGCAGTTTGTTTATTTCAGGACATGCCGATATTCTTTACACACAACTCAAGAATCATTTGTACGGCGATGATTTTTCACCGGCATTCGGTTATGGATATGGCCTGGATGCATACTTTACACAATGGCAGGAATTTGGCTTTAGCGCAGGCCTGAACTTTAACAGCCGCCGATTCAGCATTGATGATAATATACTTGTTTTCAACAATAACCTGGAGAACATCGGCAGCACACGGGCAAAATATCAACTCAACTATCTGTCCATACCACTGACTGCACGTTACAATTTCGGGCAAAGATTCAATGTATATGCAGATGTCGGGATGCGCCTGAGCTTTCTGTTATCTGCCAAAAAGTACGCCAATACCGACTCGCTTCCGGAGGCAGCAAATCCGGCAGACTCGCTCTATGTGCATGATATAAAAGATGATTTCAGAAATATCAATTTTGGATTGCAGTTTGGCGGCGGCGTGGAATATTACTTCAAATCCACGCTGGCAGTTTACGCAGATTACAAGTATATCCTGGATATCAGCCAAATGTATGTTTATGAAAGGCTATACGGAGGAATAAAACCCAAAATGTTTGCTCATAGTCTTCAGGTGGGCATCAGGTACGCTATCCCGATAAAATACGCAGTCAATGAAAGATTTCGGTAAGGGCAGTATGAAATCCGGCTTGTTTTCCTAACTTTGTTACACAGATAACATGATATGAAACACTGGCTGGAATTTTCACTTTTCAGGCTTTTTGTCAACCTGCAGGCCATCACGCCATTTTGGCTGATGTACCGGAAATCAGACATTGCCGCATTTTTCATGTATACCGTTTTTCGCTACCGGAGGAAAATCAGCAGAATGAATCTGGAAAAGAGCTTTCCGGAGAAATCCTCAAAAGAAATCTCCGCAATACAGAAAAAGTTTTATCGACATCTGACGGATGTGTTTTTTGAAACGGCCAAAGGGATGACCTGCTCACCGAAAAAACTTTGCAAACGCTACAGAATACTTAATCCTGAAATAGCCGATAAGTATGCAGAAAAAAATCAGAATGTGATATTTTTGGCGTCACACTATGGAAATTGGGAATGGGGGATGCAATGTTTCAATCCTTTACTGAAGCATCAGTCCATCTCGCTTTACCTGCCATTAAAAAACAAATATTCTGAAAAATACGGCATCAAAAAACGAACACGCACCGGCATGCAGCTTGTACCCGTGCAGGAGACAAAAGAAGCTTTCAAAAAAGGCGAAGATAAGGCCCTGGGTTTCATCATGGCGGCTGACCAGACACCCAGTAATATGAAAAAATGCCACTGGCTGACATTTCTGAATCAGGATACTCCCTGCATTCACGGTCCGGAAGCTTATGCCCGCAAGCTGGATTTACCACTGATATTTGTGGATGTCCGGAAACCCCGGCGCGGGCGATATGAAATTTATTTAGAAGAAATCCCTTTTGATCCGGCCGCAGAGAAAACCGGCATGCTGACCTGCAAATACATGAAAAAACTTGAGTCTGTATTGCAGCAAGAGCCTGCTTATTGGTTATGGAGCCATCGGCGCTGGAAACGTAAAATCCCCGAAAATATCAACGAAATCCGAATTGTATGTTAATAAAAATGTTCACTTTCAATCCTTTTCAGGTCAATACCTGTATCCTTTCTGACCAGTCAGGAAATGCCATTGTTATCGATCCGGCCATGATGGACAGCTCTGAGCAGGAAGAATTCAGGAATTTTGTTGAGTCAAACAATCTGCAGCTTAAGGCCATGTTATTCACACACGGCCATGTTGACCATATTGCAGGTTCTGCATGGGTGGAGCGGGAATTTGGTATCAGTCCGCAGGGGCACAGGGATGACATTCCTCTCCTGCAAACAGCAGAAGCACATGCAAGGGGCTTCGGTCTGGAGATTGAGAAGCCTGCTGAACTGAAACATTTTCTCAGCCACGGGGACAGTCTAAGGACAGGCAATATCAATCTGGAAATCAGACATGTGCCGGGCCACTCTCCGGGAGGACTTGCCTTTATAGTGCATGATGAAAAGATCGTTTTTTGTGGTGATTCACTTTTTGCCGGCTCCATTGGCCGCACCGATTTACCCGGTGGCAATTATGATCAGCTCATTTTATCTGTCAGGGAGCAACTGCTCAGTCTGCCGGATGAATACCAGTTGATTTCCGGCCACGGCCCTGCCAGCAGCATAGGACATGAAGCAAAAAACAACCCGTTCTTTTCCTAATTGTAATAATTGGTTACCACCCCAAGCAGGGCTCCTACAATCACCCCTTCTGCGGCACCAATGATGGCGTATTTGATATTTTTATTCCTTACTGAGCGCTGGTATCCGTACAAAAAGTCCTCATCATCAGCATAATCAGGATTTTCGAAGATTATTCTGTTCCTGTCCGGTTTTACAAAACTGATACCACCAACATAGGCAACCGGTATCAACGGACTGAAAATCGGGTTTTTAGACACAAACATAGCACCTGTGCCCACAGCAAATCCCCCGGCCATAGACCAAAGCGGATTGTGCTGATCGGCAGCAGCAGCATAACCGGAAATATAGTGGCGCATCTGCTCAACATTGAGATCATCTTCTCCATGAGGCTCGTACAGAACAGTTTCATCACCGGTACTGTCTGTCACTGAAAATACATCATCCAGAACTTCATATTTAACTTTCAACTTACCGGAAGGGAGTTGTAGCTTATAATAAAACATTGATGCAGAGGTATCAATTCTGTATTCTTCTATTTTCAGCATTTCGCCATCAATAAGTTTCAACTCGGTTTGTGCCTGAGCGATAAAAGAAGCTCCCATGAGCAAAACAATAAAAGCAATCCGGTTTTTCATGATTTGATTTTTATAATTAATTGTTGATTTCCACAATTTTCACTTCCTTGTCAACACGTCCGAAAAACAAACGTTTGTCCCCCAGCATTAATCGCTTATCCACCCCCACAAGCCTGAAATGGTTAGCACTTTCAAAGGCGTTCCTGAATTCATCTGATAAAACAGCATCTGCATGTTTGATGAAATCACCAGGGCTGTCAATTTGTTGTTTCTTCCCATTGATTGAAAAGTCAAATGGATATGCGATCAAAGTATATGCGATCATTTCAGTTTTATCCTTTTCCAAAAGGTAGGCAAGTGTAAAATACACTTCTGCCAGTTCATTGTTCCCGATGCCTGCTTCAGCATAATAATCCACATGCCTTTCTCTCAGTTTTTTTGCGATGCTGCCGAAATGATATTTCTCCAAAATTTCCGGGCGCATCTCCTTTAGCTTACTGCGATAATCTGCTTTCGTCAGACTATCCTTATCGGGTTCGGGAGCATTCCAGGTAAAGGAATAATATTTCTCTGCTCCGGCAGAATTGAACACAGGCTGGGTGGAATCATAAGGCAAAAACACAGGCATACTGTCGGGTCGCCAAAAAACAAGCCCTTCAGAATACTTTTTTACCAGGGGAGCAATATCAATAACGCCGGATATTTCATCCTTTCCCTGATAATAAAGCTTATTTTCTTGCACTTCATCGGGAAATTGTTTGTATTTCGGTTTCAAAAATGCAATGTCATAGGATTCACAGTAAGTTTCCGCCTCAACGCTCACCCAGTTTTGCTCTTCATCCTGCAGGTTAAGCAAGGAAATCATTACGGGAGCAGTAAGAGAGTCATCCATATCCTCTATCAGAATGGAATTTTCAATTTCTCTGTCCTGTTTGTACTCAAAAGGTTCATAGATACTGTCCAGGTCTGCTGAATCGTCCCCATCATCATCACAGGACATAAACATCATCAAAACCACCCCAACAGAAATCAAGTAAATTACGTTCTTCATCAATTTCAAATCCTCTTTTTGTCAATTATCAGTAAAATTAATGAAAAAATCATAACAACAGAAAAACAAATCACTTATCATCCTTTCTTGTCCGGACAGATTTACAATTCGGATAAAATCATTGCATATTCTATTAGCCCCAATTAAAACCGAGAAAAAAATATTTTTGTCTGCATCACAAAATATTACCTTTGGATATTATAAAACAGCAAAAAATGAAGGACTTCAAAACCAGAATAAAAATCAAAGCTGAACCCGAAGATGTTTGGATGGCATTTACGAATCCCAATGCCATAGAGTTATGGACAGGATACCCTGCTGTTTTCAAAGCCGAAGCCGGTGCTGAATTTAGTTTATGGGAAGGTGATATTACCGGAAAAGTACTTGAAGCCGAGCCCATGACAAAGTTGGTTGAGCAATGGTATTTTGAGGGAGACGATGTTGATTCCGTAGCTACTATTCTTTTGCATCCACAGAAAAACAGTGTTTACGTAGAGTTGTCACACACAAATATTCCGGATGATGCATACGAAAACATCACCCATGGCTGGCAGGAATATTTCCTAAAAGCCATCAAAACCTATTGCGAAGTAGGTTATTAATCTGCAGATCAATTCGTAGGTCAGATTGTAGCCAGGCATGCAATCTGCATCATTTCTTTTGATTAAAAAAGTAATAGAGTCCCAGTAAAAATCGGGTATTGGAGACTTCATCAGGATTTTGCACCTGTCCTTTTTCATCAGGTTCACCAAAAGCAGCAGCCGTGTGCTCTATTTCAAATGAAACCCGGAAGGCTTTCTTTTGATACCAGACCCGTGGTGCTATTCTGTACAGATATGCCATATTATTGGCAAGTCCCCAGGTATTGCCCACAATTTCCTTTTCTGCCCCCAGGTGTTTCAGGTAACCGGCAAAAATGCCAAGATGCAGATTGCCTGTGTTTCCGCTGATGTCTGCCCACAGAGAACCACTTGCAAGGGTTGTGTACTCAACAAAATTGTTGGCTGTGTCGGTGATACCGCTAACAGCAAATCCCCCTGGTGTCATAACATCGGTAGCATTGTCACCATACACAGCCCCGCCGGCAAATCTAAAACCCGGTTTACCAGCACTGACATAAGCTGTCAGAGAATGGCCGGGCACAGTAACATCGGTTTTTGCGTTCACCTCACTAACAGTACGGGGCATGATGCGTTTGTATGCACCACCAATTCCGGATTTTAATGTCCATTGCCCGCTTTGCTTTTTCCATCCCGCTTTGGCATGAAATTCCGGCATGCCACTGTTTTTGATGAACTGAGAAGAAGGAATGCTGGCCTCCGGATTATCCGGATCAGGGCCGTATGAGGGGTAATCACGCTGTGAAAGCACCACAGCCATGAGGGTAAAGTCACCAACATCTTGCGATAATCTGATTTGCGGATTTCTTGAAAAAGGCAACACCGGGGTTCCGGTGGTAAAAGAAACTGTCCATGGAAATGCCTCAAGATTGAATACCGGATTCCAGAACTGACCAACAAGAAGGCTGGTTTTTTCCCACTGCATTGAAAAATATGCATGTCTCAGTCTCAAAAGATTGACATTGTCGTTTCTTTGTCCAAAGTAATCACCTTCAATCAGGGCTGTTGTTGTCGCATTGAATATTTCGGGACCTTGCACTGACAATCCCATGTTTGTCTGAACCGCAAGCATATTAAAGGAGGGTTTATCGGCCAGATCATTTCCGTAAAGGTCGTATTCCGGGGGTGCAGGCCACAACAAAAAATGTCCTTCCCTGCCGTTCACGGTTTCGCGGCTGTCATAAAAGGCATCGAGTTTCACATAGCCGTAGGGGCTTATATCCAGACTGTCCACCCATTCCGGCAACTGAATTTGTGCAAAAGATTTCAAAGCAAGAACAATCAGCAGAGCAAAAACAACATTCTTTTTCATATACCTTGTTTCATATTCTGTTATTTGATAATATTTTTCCAGCCATAAGATTTCATGCTTAGCAAGATTCCGACAATAGAAGCTACGACAATGAGGAGTTCCACAATGGCTTTCAGGTAATTTGCAAATATCAAATCTCCGATGGCAAAGAGAAAACTCATAACCATGATGCAACCCAGAATCCAGTTGGCAAAAAGATAAATATAACCGCCATCAGGGGTGACTTCCGGCATTTGCTTTTGTACTTTTTTCCACCCTCTGCCACCGGGATGGACTTTTCGGTAAAATGCGTGCAGTTTTTCCTGCTCTGTCGGTCGGGTAAGGAATGTTACAGTCAGCCACACAACTGTGGATATGGCAACAATGATGATAAGAGTCCAGCCGAAATCCTTATGGTACACATCCATATCATACCCATATATAAGAACCGGCAACACAGCATAGGGTGCCAGCATGGCGGATATTTCACTCCAGGCGTTGATGCGCCACCAGAACCACCTCAAAATCAGGACAAGGCCAATACCACCTGAGCAGGCGATAATGAACTTCCATGCATCAGAAATCTGATCAAAGAATCCGGTAACAAGAAAACTCAGCCCCATCAGCAATACGGTAGTCAGGCGGCTTACTTTTACGTAGTACTTTTCACTGCCACCTTTTTTCAGAAAAGGTCTGAACAGGTCATTCACGATGTAGGATGTTCCCCAGACTGTCTGAGAAGCTACGGTGGACATAAAGGCGGCAAGGAAAGCAGCCATCAGCAAACCGAGAAGGCCTGCGGGCAGGTAATCTCTCATTACCATGATAAAGGTAGCTCCTTTATCGGGGGCATCAGGGTAAAGCACCAGGGCTACCAGTGCCACAATGATCCATGGCCATGGTCTGAGAGCAAAATGTGCTACCTGAAACCATAATGTGGCCAGCAGAGAATGTTTTTCATTTTTGGCGGACATCATACGTTGAGCCACATAGCCGCCACCCCCGGGTTCAGAACCGGGATACCAGCTTGCCCACCACTGGACACCAAGATATGCAACAAAAGCTACCACTGTCATCTGCAGCACACCCCCTGTGCTTGATGTTGCCGGTTCTCCACCCACTTTTGGGGTAAATTCAAAAACCCATTCCGGCAGTTTTTCTTTCAGGCCTTCAATTCCTCCGATGCCGGGAGCATTCAAAGCCACTACAGCAAGTGCAATGGTACCGGCCATAGCCACCACAAACTGAAAAGTATCTGTTAAAGAAACGCCCCATAAGCCGGACAAGGCAGAATACAGAGCGACAAAGGCCAGCATTCCCCCAACCAGTATCATCTGCATGGGCATTTCATTTCCCAGCATCATAAAACTGCTTTGCCCGTTGATGGTAAAATCAGGAAACATCACCTGCAGAATTTTCAGCATGGCAAGATTTACCCAGGCGATCACAATTACATTCATAAAGATACCGATGTATACGGCCCTGAATCCCCTCAAAAATCTTGCAGGAGGCCCTGAATATCTGATATCAACAAACTCACAATCTGTCATAATTCCGGCCCGGCGCCAGAATCTGGCAAAAAAGAAAACGGTAAGCATTCCACCCAGCAGCATGTTCCACCAGAGCCAGTTTCCGGCAATTCCATTTTGGGAAACCAATTCAGTAATTGCAAGGGGCGTATCAGCGGCAAATGTAGTTGCAACCATGCTGGTTCCGGCAATATACCATGGCAGATTTCGCCCTGAGAGAAAAAAATCACCTGTGCTGCGACCTGCCCTCCGCGACATGATGATGCCTATGGTGATGCTAATCAAAAAGTACAGCCCTATAATCAACCAGTCAATATGTGCAATAGTCATGCTTAACGCGTTTTTGTCGTATCTGTGAGCGCAAAAATAAGCTTATATTTGGATTCAGCCGTCTTTCGCGTGCAGGAATTGTAATGCCACCATTCGTATTTTATCCCGGTAAAACCGGCCTGATTCATCACTGACTTCAGTATTTGGCGGTTATCGACGGCCTTCTGACTTATCAACCCCTGTGTTAATAAGTCGGCATCTCTGTCAGTATATGCAGCTTTTCCAAAGTGATCAAAATCTGTTCCCATATCCAGATAGTTTCCGGAGGTATCCACCAGTGTCACATCAACAGCTGCTCCCCAATTATGCAATGAGCGTGTATCCGGAGGGGTAACATACCAGTGTCTGCGCTTCAGTGGAATATCACAGTTTTCCCACATACGTTTTTGTACAGCTACTGGTCGCACTGCATCCCATACCATCAATCTGAGTTCAGGATGCTTCTTTTGCAAAATACCGGAAGCATTTGCAAGCTTTCTGGCCACATCAGCCTGCAAAAATGCTGATGACAATTCATCATACAATATGGTATCAAGAAAGTTATCTGTACTGCTGTACCTGAGATTGACAAGGATACTGCTATCAAGTGTCTGCACATCCACCAGACCCATTGAGTCAAGAAAGCGCCAGGTATCGCTTTTGGAAGAAATATCCTCACTTCCTGCAGGTTCATCATCAATATGCATATTATCAAAAGCCTTATCAATACCGTCATGTTCATGTTGATTTTTGCAGGCAAAAGATGCAAGAATCAGGAACAGAACAGATGCATACGGTAAAATTGCTTTATAAGCCATCACCCGGCAAAGGTAAAAATTCAGATGAAAATTATCATGTTTTTGTCCGGGATTAAACGCATGCAAAAAACATTTTCACTATCTTGCAATCAAAAGAAAATAGAAAAGCTATGTTTCTGGAAATTCTGTTAATCGTACTTGGAAGTCTGTTGATGATTGTCGGCCTTCTCGGCTGCATTTTACCTGTCATCCCCGGGCCACCGATATCCTGGGTAGGCATACTGCTGCTTCATTTCACAGACAGGGTGCAATTTTCCTTTGAATTTTTGGTGATCTGGGCAGTGATTGCAGTTTCAATTACCATCATAGACAACATTATACCCATATACGGCACCAAAAGAGCAGGAGGCAGCAAATGGGGCATTCGAGGGGCAGCCATCGGGCTGATTATCGGCTTGTTTTTTGGCCCGATCGGTATTTTTATCGGTCCGTTTTTGGGAGCTCTCGGCGGAGAACTTCTGTATTTTCACACCCAGAAAAATGAAAATATTCCTGTTGGTGACAGTGCAAAAAACAAGCGTGCGTTGATTTCTGCCCTTGGCTCATTTGTCGGGCTGATGGTAGGTATTGTTCTGAAACTAATAGTCAGCGGCATCCTTACGTTCAAATTTATTCAGGCTTTATTCCAGGCTTACTGACAAAGCTCAGCTACAGGCCATTACAAGTTTGCAGCAAATAATTCTACCCGTACAGAGCTTGTCATAAGCCTTGTTTTCTTATCTTTGCGCAGTAATCATGAGGCCAGAGGAACATATAGAGAATTTGCGTAAAAAGCTTGGCGGGAAGCTACCGGGATGGGATATACAAAAAAAATTCCTCCCCTCCACTCCCATTCCCGGTGTAAAATATACAACAGAGGATGAACAGCAATTACGCAAAGGAGCGGTGCTGACATGTTTATATATTGACAATGGAGAAATCATGACCATTCTCATCGAACGCACTGTAGATACCAGCCCACATTCCGGACAAATTGCATTTCCCGGAGGCAAATACGAAAAAGAAGACAAAACGCAGGTCAGAACAGCTTTGCGTGAAGCTGAGGAAGAAGTTGGATTGCCTGGTGAGCAGGTTGAAGTCATCGGAAGCCTGAGCCCGGTGAAGATTCCGGTGAGTGGTTTCACTGTCCTGCCTGTCATTGGTTATTATCATGGCATCCCGGATCTCACTCCCTGTCCGCACGAAGTAAACACGATGATTCAAACCCCACTTATCCCCCTGATAAAAAGTCTTGAAACCCGAAAGATTATTGTCCGGGGATACGAAATTGAAACACCTGTTTTCACTGCCGGCGGCCACATTGTCTGGGGGGCTACAGCCATGGTACTGGGAGAATTGAGAGCGGTTTTAACCAATTAAACCATAGTTTTTCAATCGTTTTCTGACAATTGTATATTCCGGACAGGGCAGCTCTCATCTTTATACATGATTGATATTGCATCTGCCTGTTAAAACTGCTTGTTTCAGCAAACTCCCGGATATAATAAGATATCCTGTTTTGGAAATTGTTTAATCAATTGTATCTTTAGGTTGTGATTAAAACCAGGATAATATGGAGAAACAAGTGATTGACCCTAAAATATGCAAAAAAGCAGAATTGTGGCTGAATTCCGGTATCGATGAGGATAGCAAATCAGAAATCCGGCAAATGATGCAAAATGATATTGCCTCCCTGAACGAAGCATTTTACAAAGATCTGGAATTTGGCACCGGCGGTATGCGCGGCATTATGGGTACAGGTTCCAACCGCATGAATATTTATACTGTGGGTATGGCAAGCCAGGGATTGGCAAATTATGTCAAGGCCAACACAAAAGAAGTTCATCCCTCTGCTGCCATTGCATATGATTGCAGAAATAATTCGCGTCTGTTTGCCGAAACTGCAGCTTCCGTTCTCAGTGCAAACGGTATTAAAGTTTATCTGTTTGATGCACTGCGGCCAACACCGGAATTGTCATTTGCAATCAGGCAGTTACATTGTCAGTGCGGGATTGTCATCACTGCATCACACAATCCCAGGGAATACAACGGCTACAAAGTTTACTGGGAAGATGGCGGACAAATTGTAGCTCCCCACGATAAAGGAATCATCCGCGAAGTGCAGGCCATCAACACTCCCGACAAGATAAACACTGACAGCCGTCCTGAATTGCAGGAAAGCATCGGCAAAGAAATTGATGAGCAATATATCAACGAAATCAAAAAGCTTAGTTTATCACCAAAAGAGATACAGGCACATCAGGATATGCCCATTGTCTTTACTCCAATACACGGAACAGCGGTTAAACTGGTACCTGAAAGCCTCAGGGCATTCGGATTCACCAACATCATCAAAGTTCCGGAACAGGACATTCCTGATGGCAACTTTCCCACAGTAGAATCGCCAAATCCGGAAGAGACATCAGCCTTTGAAATGGCTTTACAAAAAGCCCGGGAAACCAATGCTGAGCTCATCATGGGAACCGACCCTGATGCCGACCGGGTGGGCATTATTGTCCGCAGGAAAGATGGTGAATACCAGATGCTCAACGGCAATCAGACAGCAGCCATCCTTTATTACTACCTGCTTACCCGCTGGCAGGAAAAAGGCAAATTAAAAGGCAGAGAATTTACAGTAAAAACCATTGTCACCTCGGAATTGCTTGCTGAGATAGCAGATGACTTCAATGTCAAATCTTACGATACACTGACCGGATTCAAATACATTGCCGCCAAAATCCGGGACCTGGAAAACCTGGAAACTTTTGTCGTCGGCGGAGAGGAGTCATACGGATATCTGGTGGGTGACTTTGTTCGTGATAAGGATGCAGTGATTTCCTGCGCAATAATTGCTGAAGCTGCAGCCTGGGCTAAGGATCAGGAAAAAACTCTCTGGGATATCCTGATGGATATCTACGCAAAATTCGGCATTTATAAGGAAGAGCTCATTTCCATCAGGAAAGAAGGGCGTGCAGGAGAAGCTGCCATAAAGGAGATGATGGAAGAATTCCGCAACAATCCGCCGGACAGCATCAACGGGGTGGATATTGCCATGGTGAATGATTTTCTCAAACAAAAAGCTGTAGATAAAATCAGTGATTTGAGATATGATATAAATTTGCCAAAATCCAACGTGTTGCAGTACATCATGGTCGATGGCACCAAGATATCCATCAGGCCCAGCGGCACAGAGCCAAAAATCAAATTCTATGTCTCAGTAAGGGACAAACCCGGTGATATGTCGGAATATGCCAAAAAAGATAAACAACTGAAGGACAAGATTGATCAAATATTAAAAAAATTACTGTAAAAAAGCATAAAAATATCTTTCATATGAAATCACATCGCAAAGAACTTTGGTTTGACATTCCAAAACGGAGAGAGTTGATTAACATCACATCTTTTGTTGAAGAAGAACTCCTGAAGTCGGGTATCAGGGAAGGTTTGTGTCTGGTCAATTCCATGCACATTACCTCAAGTGTTTTTATCAATGATGATGAGTCCGGGCTGCATCAGGATTTTGAAGATTGGCTTGAAAAACTGGCACCGGAAAAACCACATTCCCGCTACCTTCACAACATGGCTGAAGACAATGGTGATGCCCACCTGAAACGTACAGTAATGGGCAGAGAAGTTGTTGTTGCGGTGACCAATGGCAAACTTGATTTTGGGCCGTGGGAACAGATATTTTACGGAGAATTTGATGGCAAACGGCGTAAACGTGTATTGCTGAAAATCATCGGCGAATAATCAAAACTCCTTACCTGCGGTTTTAACAAAAAAGCGAAATATTTTCCGGAACTTTTTCAGATATAGTAGGCGTTCAGGATGAAACTGCATACCGATAAAAAACCTGTGGGATGGGTCTTCTATGGACTGAATTATCCCGTTGGGCTCTCTGGAGGTCACTTTCAGTCCTGTTCCTACTTTATCAATGGCGCGCTTGTGGATGGAGTTTACGTAAATTTCATCCTTACCGGTAATTTTGTACAAAAGGCTGTCAGTTGTAATATGAATTTTCTTACGGAAAAAATTATATGACCAGATAGAGTGCGGATAATCGGCATTCTCAAATATTGCTGTCAGATTATGATAAATGGTACCTCCTTTGACAACGTTCATTAACTGGGCTCCCCGGCAAATAGCCATAACAGGCAGATTGTATTTCATAGCCCAGTACAGCCACTTTGATTCCATATCGTCCTGCACACGGTTGTAAGGATTACCGGGAATGGCCTCCTGCTGATACATGGCCGGATAAACATCCCTTCCGCCACCAATCAGCAGTCCATCAATTCTACGGGCTTTTTCCTCCTCATAGACTTTCAGTGTTGCAGGTTTTCCTCCTGCGATAAATACGGATAGCTGCAACATAAAAAACTGAAGGGTAAACCCCTTATCCGGAGCCCTGGTAATACCAATAACAGGTTTGTTTTTTGCCATAATTTCAAACATTGTTACGAACCTCCGGCTTCCGGAGGCAATTTTTTGTATTTGAGCCAATAGGCCAGAATATAAAGACCACCCAGAGCAGCAAATGGATCATCTCCACCTGAAAACTGAGACTCTGCCGTTTTGGCTTCTTCAATCTCTTCCTTATAATGCCGGAGTGCTTTCTTTATATTGATGCCCTCTTCCAAACCGGATTTAATCGTCTCAAAAGCACCCTTAATATTCTTGTCTTTTAGTTCTTTGATGGCATCTTGCCCCACAGACTTTATATCCTCAAAATTTGCAGCCATATCTACGCTCTCCTCTACAATGGCAAGTAACCAGGTAAGCGGCTCTTTTGTTTTCTTTCCATTTAAATGACAGCTTTTCTCTTTGGGCAAGTCACCATAAGCAAACAAATAAAAATTCAACCAGGGAAAGTCAATGCCGCTTTCAACAGAATGAAACAAACCTGCCCAAAATCTGGGATTTACTTCGATCAGATAGGCAGGATGGTCAGCATTGCCATCCCAAAGATAATCAATTTCAGCAATGCCATTCCACCCGGCATGACTGAGGAGGGGATTGGTTTCTTTGTCAAAGAGCTCAGGATCGATTGATTCGCGCAGAGCACCGGAACCAAAATCAGCAGGGTACGAGTGAAGGTTGCGATAGGCACCACTGGCACCGGGTTTACCATCAATGAAAATCACCGTATGACAATACTCCTCCCCTTCCACAAGCTCCTGTATCAGCGGCGGTTCTCCAAAGGATTCTGTTACTTCACGGAAGGCCTGTTTTAGTGATTCCTGATCCTCTACCTTGCTGATGCCACGTCCTCCTGAGCTGTCACGTGGTTTTACCAAACAGGGAAAGTTTATATCATCCATGATGGATTCTATTTCATCTTCCTTTTCCGGCATAAGGGTATTGGGAATATTCACCTCGATTTTTTGGGCGGTTTTTACCAGATTATCCTTCGGGTGCAGCTGCTCCAACATTGACATATCAGGTGTGGCCACAGTTATTTTCTTTTCAAGGCGGGTTTTATTTTTAATGATGAGATAATTCTCATGAAACACCGGCATTAAGATGTAAGGCCTGTCATCCGGCGGACGATGCTTATCAATAATATTTTCAATATCATCCAGGAACTTTTCGGGATCATCCGTATGCCTGTGATATTTCTCATTGAAGCGGGCGTATTTTGAAAAATGCAGCATTGTAGGTGCAACACAATCTGCACCAATAACTTCAACGCCTCGTTTACCAAGTGAATGAGCTGCCACAAGCGCCATTATACTACGGGATGATGTGATAATCACCCTGGCTTTATGTTTGTTCTGATTTTCCATGTAATTAAAATACAAAAATTATTTAACCCACAAATTCTCTTGCTAAAAATTTACAAAATTCTCAGAATTTACCTGTTGTAAGCTCTGCGATCACCATTTGGCATAGGACTTCACATCCTCAGTGGCTGAAGTAAAACAAGCTGATATACAAGTATGATTATCAAGTAACTGACCAGCCAAATGCAATGCTTTAACCCGGCGCTTAGGTATGAAAGAAAAAAGAGAAAGCAAAAATTGCTGTTCCAGGAAACACTTTCTACTACCTGACCGGTTTTTGAATGGGTTTTTCTCAGTTTCAATCCACTATATTCCGGTCTGTGGTTTTTTGTTTGTGAAAAAATAAAATATATTAGCAAAAGCAAAAACCTGAGCAGAATTCGGTAAAACTATTAGCATGTAAACAAAACGGTATGACAAAAAAGGAAAAGAAGCCAATTGACAGGGAAGCCCATTTAAAAAGCACAAAAAAATATTTTGATGTTGACGGTCCTGTCTTCTGGCCGGCTGCAGTGATAATAATTTTGTTCATCGCCATCACCCTCATCCTTGGTAAGCCAATGGAAGACATCTTTGCCTCTATGCAGAAAAGCATTTCTGATTACGGCGGCTGGTTTTTCATCATTTCTGTAAACATTTTTCTGGTATTTGTCCTGTATCTTGCTTTCAGCAAATACGGGAGAATACGGCTCGGCGGAGAGAATGCAAAACCCGAATTCAAAACATATGCCTGGTTTGCCATGCTTTTTGGCGCAGGGATGGGTATCGGGATATTGTTTTGGAGTGTAGGTGAACCTATCAGTCATTTCACCAATCCTTCAGTTGGGGATGGTGGCACTGTAGAGGCTGCACAGGAAGCCATGCACACCACTTTTCTGCACTGGGGCCTGCATGCATGGGGTATATATGCACTCGTAGGGATGGCTTTGGCCTTTTTCACATTCAACAAAAAACTACCCCTGACAATAAGCTCGGTTTTCTACCCTTTGCTGGGAAAAAAGATTCACGGCCCATGGGGTAAAGCCATTAATGTGCTGGCTGTTGTGGCCACCTTGTTTGGACTGGCTACATCACTGGGGCTGGGTGTCAAGCAGGTAAGTGCAGGTTTGGCCCACTTGTTTAATTTGCCGGACACATTGTCCAGCCAGGTCATACTTATTACCCTCATTACTTTAGCTGCTACCGGCTCGGTTGTGGCAGGTCTCAGCGGAGGTGTCAAACGACTCAGTACGCTCAACATGTATATTGCAGGCATCTTTCTGCTTTTTATGCTGATTGTCGGACCTACCCTATTTATTCTTGATGGCTTTGTGCAAAATACAGGTGCCTATATCCAGAACTTTTTTCACTTGTCAACATGGACAGAGACCTATCATCAATCAAGCTGGCAGAACGGCTGGACTGTTTTTTACTGGGCATGGTGGATCAGCTGGTCTCCCTTTGTCGGGATGTTTATTGCCCGGATCTCCCGTGGCAGAACCATCAGGGAATTTGTCCTTGGGGTGCTCATCGTACCAACCCTCATCACATTCCTCTGGTTGTCAACCTTTGGCGGAAGCGCGCTCTTCCTGGAGCTCAATTCGATAGGTGATATTGCAGGAGCAGTAAGCGAAAATGTTGCCACCTCACTATACAAGTTGCTTGAGCAATTTCCATTATCTTTCATCACATCCATTGTTGGGGTGGTTCTGATTATCGGCTTTTTTGTCACATCATCCGACTCCGGTTCTCTGGTTGTGGATTCCCTTACTGCCGGTGGCAAACTTGATGCTCCTGTGCCTCAACGGATATTCTGGGCATTAACCGAGGGCGCTGTAGCTGCCGTATTGCTGGTGGGCGGAGGACTCGGAGCATTGCAAACCGCAGCCATTTCCACAGGCCTGCCTTTTGCGCTAATTCTGTTAATCCTTGCATATAGCTTGTTAAAAGGACTGCGAACAGAGCATAACACCTTGCAGGAGGCCAAAATGGCTTCTGAACGCAAAGAGTACCAGCAAGTAATCAGCAATCTGATACAAAAGCGGGAAAAAACACGCAAACCTGCCAGCAGTAAGGGAAACAATACAAATAAAGAATCATAACCAAAAAATCATAACTATGTACAAACTGAATCACATATTAGTCAGCCTTGATTTAACAGAGATGGATTCCTTTCTCATCCGGTACAGCAATTATATTGTTGAAAAATTTCAGCCCAAAACCATCACATTCCTCCATGTTTTCAAATCCTATGATATCCCAAAAGAACTTATGGCAAACCTTCCGGATATGGATGAACCCCTTTCGGATATCATCGGTGAAGAGATTGCAGATAATGTAAATGAACATTTCAATCAGCAGGAAAACATCAATATGAAAATATTGGTTGAAGAAGGTCACACAGTGGAAACACTTGTACAATACACCAAAGACAATAAAATTGACCTTACCCTCATGGGGAAAAAGCTCGGATACGAAGGCAAGGGCAGCACAAACCAAAAAGTCATCAGTCTGACACCTTCATCTGTTCTTTTGATAAGTGAGACAACACAAGCTGACATAAAACACATGCTGGTGCGCATTGATTTTACCAAATCCAGTGAGATGGCAGTAAAAATGGCCCTACGACTGCAGGAGTTAACCAAAGCAAAAATTTCATTTTTCTATGTATCAAAACTTCCGCTGCAATATTTCCCGCAACATACAAGGAAAAATGAAGAAGAAATCAAGCAGCATATTGACAAAATCAGCAGGAAAGAGTACAAAAAATTCATGAAAAGGATGAAGCTTGTTCCTGATAACTATGAGTTCACCAGTGCACTGGATACAAATTACGATGAAGCCCACGTGGTTTACAATCAGTCCCTCGGTGTAGGTGCCGATCTAATCATAACCGGTGCAGGAATAAAATCCGGATTATCTGATGTTATTGTTGACAGCACATCAGAAAAACTTGCAGGCTCGGACAAAAACATTTCCGTATTTGTTGTTAAAGACCGCAAAAAAAGTCTCGGTTTCTTAAATAAATTATTTGACTAAAAAATGTATTGCCATATGAAACAATTCATCAGGATTATTTTTATGTTAACCATCATTGCCATGGTTTTCACCGCATGTGATTTCAATCAGGCACCAGATGAGGAAGCCAAGCGGAAGTTAAGCATTGTTTATACCGACTGGTCAGAAAGCATCGCCCTGGCAAATTTATCTGCCATTTTGCTTGAGGAAAAAATGGACTATGATATTGTCCTGAAGCTCACGGATGTGGAATCCGCATATGCTGATGTAGCATCAGGAAATGCCGACGTTTTCGGCGATGCCTGGCTACCTGAAACCCAACAATTGTATTACGATAAGCATGCCGAAAAGCTGGAGAAAATTTCCATTACTTTTCCCGATGCCCGCACGGGCTTTGTTGTTCCTGAATACAGTCCACTGGTGAGCATCAATGATCTTCAGGACTATACAGGCGAAATCGCAGGTATTGATGAAGGCGCCGGAGTTATGATCAAAGCAAGAAAAGCCCTGAAAGCTTATCACAGCAAAGCTACTCTCCTGAACCTCAGCGAAAAAGAAATGACAGGCAGACTGGAAGATGCCATCAAGCGCAGAAAAGACATTGTTGTAACCGGCTGGGAACCCCACTGGATTTTTGCCCGCTTCGATGTGCGATTTCTGGAAGACCCCGACCAGGTTTTTGGTGCCAAAGAGAAAATCTATACCATCGGAACAAAAGGACTGGAAGAAAAACATCCCGTGGCTGTCAGGTTTTTTGAACGCATGCAATTATCTGAAAAACAACTCAATGAACTGGTATATGAAGTACAGGTACACAACGACCCCGTGAAAGGTGCTAAGGCCTGGATTAAGAAAAACGAATACGTTGTAAATCAGTGGGTAAAAAACCTCACGCCGGAACGCAAAAAAATCATGTAAAAGCAGGTGAGGCCGGCTTATGCAGCAGGCTGAGGTATGGGCGTTGGTCATTCACAATGCAAGCTGTGCTTATCATCTCAGCGATGTACTGTCATGTGTCCAGGCTAATATTTTTAAAAACCGATAAATACATCTACACCCAAATCAAAAATGAGTGAATGAATCCATCGGTCTTCATTCATCACTGAAATAACAAACAACAATTTTTGGCTGGTAAGTTATTTTCACTTTGCAGCACACGCCGTCTCATACTTCCTGAAGGCAATCAGTTTTTACACGGAAAAATCGAAAATAAAGAAGCAAGAGAAAACACAAAAAATTACGATGAAAAAACCAGAACAAAAACCTACCAAAAAACATGTTTTTTCATTTACGAAAGGTCTTACCTTTGCCCTCAGTAAATGATTGTGATTTTTAAAAAATAAAACGGAGAAATGACGAAAAAGAAATTACAGATAACCATATGCCTGGGCAGCTCCTGCTTTAGTCGCGGAAACAAGCAAATGGTAGAAGTCATACAGGAATATCTTGAAGACATTGGAATGAAAGAATCCACTACATTTAAGGGCGGTCATTGTTTGGGCAATTGTGCTGACGGGCCTATTTTGATAATCAACGGCAAAACTTTTCACAACATCACACCCGATAAGGCCATATCTGCGATAGATGAAGTTTTACAATCTCATGATTAAATTGTATCTTTCCCTAAATCAAAATGCCCATGTCAGTTGTCTGGATAAATAATGAAAAATGTAAGGAATGCCACACCTGTGTGCGTTCCTGCCCCACCAAGGCCATCAGTATAACATCGGATGATTCTGCAGAAATCAATTCCGACCGCTGTATTGGTTGCGGAAATTGTTATGTCGTTTGCAACAGCGGGGCTGTCGAATTCCGTGATGAAACCGGCAAAGCGGAAAATTTGCTGAATTCAGAGGCAAAAGTTGCTGCTATAGTGGCCCCAAGCATAGCTGCTGAATTCCCGGATGTAACCGACCACAGGAATTTTGTCGGGATGATACGCAGCCTGGGTTTTGAATATGTTCATGAAGTAAGTTTCGGTGCAGATTTGGTCAGCCATCAGTTGAGAAAAATCTTTGACAATGCCAAAGGACGTTATTTCATCACGGCCAATTGCCCGCCGGTTGTTGATTATATCAGGAAATTTCAACCCCAGCTCATTGACAACCTGACACCTCTTGTATCTCCGATGACAGCCACAGCAATGGTAATGAAGGCATTGCATGGCGAAGACATCAGACTGGTGTACCTGGGCCCCTGCCTGGGACAAAAAGCTGAAGCCGATTTGATGAGGGATTCCATAGAAATTGACGCAGTCCTCAGCTTTTACGAATTGCGTGAAATGTTCAAAAAGAAAAATATCACAGAAAATTCCGTAGAATTCTCTGAATTTGATCCGCCATACGGCAGAAAAGGCTCCCTTTTTCCCATCAGCAACGGCATACTACAGGCCGGAAATATTTCAGAAGACCTGAGTACCAGCCGCATCATCACCATTGAGGGAAAAGACCAGTTCAAACCTGCCCTGGATGATTTTGCAGAAATCGCAGCCATCAAACATCATTACAATCAATTTTACTGTGAAGGATGTGCCATGGGTCCACTCACTACCCAAAACAACGTTCGCAAACAGCAACGTCACAGCCTGGTTGTGAACTATTCCAATAAGCGACTGAGCATCACAGATATAAAACAATGGGAAAAAGATCTCCAAAAATTTGAAAAACTTGACTTATCACGAAAATTCACCGAGGATCTACAACGACTGCCGGACCCCAATCCTGCAAAAGTAAAAGAAGTGCTGCAATTACTGGGGCAGGACAGATCTCTGAATATCAACTGTCAGCTTTGCGGGTATGAATCCTGCCATGATTTTGCTGTGGATGTTGCCAAAGGACTCAGCAAACCGGAAATGTGTGTGAATTTTGCCATGCGTAACCGTCAGGAATATATTCAAAAGCTGCAGGCCAGCAATCGTCAGCTTGCCAAAACCCAAAAAGCTCTGAAAGAATCTGAACAACGGGCAAGGGAAGAGCACGAAGCTGTGAAAGAGGCAATGCAAATGACCACCAGCATGATGCAAAAGCTTCCCAGTGGCGTGGTAATTGTGGACAAAGACCTGCGCATCATTCAGAGCAACAACCGTTTCATTGACATCCTGGGCGAAGAAGCACACAATATCGCGGATGTTATCCCCGGGCTGGAAACGGCAGATTTGCGTTCCCTCCTGCCCTACAATGTGGTAAACCTGTTTTCTTACGTACTGCAAAACAACAAACCCGTACAAAACCGGGATATTGCACTTGACGATATCTTTCTGAATATTTCGATTTTCACCATCAAGCGCAAGGAAATTGTTGGAGCGGTTATACGTGACCTTTACGAGCCGGCAGTGCGCAAAGAAGAAGTCATTGCCCGTGTACAGGAAGTCATTGATAAAAACCTGGAAATGGTTCAGAAAATCGGTTTCCTGCTGGGTGAAGGCGCTTCTGAAACCGAACAAATGCTTAATACCATCATAGAAAGTTTTTCCAAACAAACCGGAGAGAACAACAAAGAATGATAAAAAGCATGTACATAGAGGTGGAATCCCACCAGGTAAACCACCGGGGCGAACGGATTTGCGGTGATGTTTTCCTCAAACGACGTATCAAGGAAGACAACCGTGTAATCGCTGTATTGTCAGATGGCATGGGACATGGTGTGAAAGCCAACATGCTGGCCACGCTAACCTCCACCATGGCAATGAATTTTACCATAGAACACCGCAATCCCGAGCGAATTGCCGAAACCATCATGAACACCCTGCCGGTATGCTCTGAAAGACAATTGTCATATGCTACATTCAGCATTGTTGATGTTGAATATGAAGGAAAGGTTCACATCCTGGAATATGACAACCCGCATTGCATACTCATCAGGGATAATCAGCACCTCCCGCTCAACTGGCAGGAAATCGTCATGGGCAGCGAAAAACACAAAGGCAAAAAGCTCAGGTATTGTTCCTTTTTTCCCAAAATGGAGGACCGCATCATTTTTATGAGCGATGGCATCACGCAAAGCGGACTGGGCTCAGAAAGATATCCCTTTGGATGGGGACAGGAAAATGTACAGAATTATGTTGTCAATACACTGCAGAGCACTCCCAGAATTTCTGCTGATAAACTGGCTGAAAAAATTGTCAATAAGGCTGTACAAAATGACGGATACAGGTCAAAAGATGACACTTCATGTGCCTGTGTTTATTTCAGGGAACCACGAAAACTCCTCATCGTAACCGGCCCGCCAATGGAAGAGAATAAGGACAAGGAACTGGCAGAAACTGTCAGAAATTATAAAGGGAAAAAAGTTCTGGCCGGTGGTACCACCACTGACATCATTTCACGTGAACTTGATATTGATGTAGAAGATGGCTTTGAATTCACTGATAACGAATTGCCTCCGGTTTCCTTTATGGAAGGCATTGACCTGGTAACAGAAGGCATTTTGACACTGAACAAGGTAAACCGTCTTTTACGGGAAGTAAACCGTTCTGCTGACCTGGGGAAAGGCCCCGCTGATGAAATGATGAAGCTCATCCTGGATTCCGATCAGATTGATTTTATCGTTGGCACACGCATCAATGAAGCACATCAGGATCCCAATGTGCCGGTTGATCTGGATATCCGCAGAACTGCTGTCAACCGCATCGCCAGCATACTGGAAGAAAAATACCTGAAACAGGTCAGCATCAAATACGTGTAATACTCTCAATCAATCTGCCGGCATGCCTCCTACAAACTGAAGCATACAGCCTGAAAGCAACAAATCATCAGCAGCATATTTTTATGACTGACACCCAAAATCCACCAATAAATACATGCTCAATCGAACAATTTGTCAAATTATACGTAAGAATAACAGTATAAAACATATAAAATATAAAAACTGTTATGATGAAATCAAACACACAGATTCGACTGACAATTGTTGTTTCTCTACTTGCAGCAAGCACAATGTTTATGGCCTGCAACGGGCAGAATGAAACAAAAGATAAACCGGGTGAGGATAAGGCAAAAACCTCCCGGAACGGTGTATCCACTGAAGACATGGGCAAAAAACCCTGGGTTCTGGACATTGAAGAAACCACCATCGAAAATGAAAACTACAGGCTTGCAAACTGGACCGGAGAGAATATTCAACTGGTATTGATGAGCATTAAACCTGGTGATGAAATCCCGTTGGAAATGCATGATGACCATGATCAATTCATCCGTATAGAAAAAGGAAAGGCTCATGTCCGAATGGGTAAATCCAAAGATACGTTGGATTTTGACGAAACTGTCACAGGTGACTGGGCTATTCTCATACCTGCTGGATACTGGCATCACATAGTAAATACCGGAGACAACAATCTGAAGTTATATACCGTTTACGGACCGGCCACGCATAATAAAGGAACCTTGCATGAAACTGCCGAAGAAGGAAAAGAGCATCACCATTAAACCAGGCTGAAAACAAATCAGCAGAATTTGTGTCCGGTGTTGTGTCCGTGTTTGATGGCCCTTTCCTTTGGTATTTACCGGGAATCTTATCATGCAATAATCATGGCACAAGGCTGGTAACAGGGAAAATTTGACAGAAAGAATGCAGATATTCAGTCAATTTTCATTAGCTTGCAAAAAACTAAGGTCATGAAAAGTTGTTATTTATCAGGATTTGTATTATTTCTCATCAGTGCCGTGCTTATTGGGCTTTTCGGATGTCAGGATGAACCCATAGAATCCGGCAAAGTAGATATGTCTGATTTACTGGATCAAAACAGTGAAGTGGAAATCCATCACAATCCTCATGGGCTTACACCTCTTTCTTCCGAGCTGCACTTTGTCACCAGGGAACCGGTAAAAGCACAAATTGAAGTTAGAGGAGAACTCCCTGTAACCAAGGCATGGAAGCAATACACAGACAATCATGTAGTACCTGTGCTGGGTTTATATCCCGGGACAACAAATGAAGTCTATCTGAAAATTTCTACAGAAGATGGATTGTATGCGGAAACCACATTGCAGATCACTACTGATAGCTTGCCGGAATATTTCCCTCAAATCAGTATCGATGTTCCTGATGAAGGTATGGCTGCAGATGGCATGATACTCAACAATATGGTATATGCCAACGGGAACAATACATTCCGCATCGAACCTTTTATTTTTGATAAAAACGGCCAGGTTCGCTGGTGGCTGGATTTGAGTGAGCAGGAACGCATTGGTTTTCCGGTGGAACGACTTGAAAACGGAAACATCATCGCCGGCTTTGACAGGGATATATATGAATACAGCATGACCGGAGAAGTCATGAATCATATCAGTCTGTCCAGCTATCACACCCATCACGACATCATTGAACTTCCCGGTGGGAATCTGGCCTGCGCCGTCACAAAAGACGGAAGCAGCATTGAGCATGATGAGGGGACGGTCAACAGTGTGGAAGACCATTTCATTGAGATCAACCGCAATTCAGGCACCATCCTGCAAGAGTGGGATTTGAGACAGATTCTGGATGTTGACCGCGACGATGTTTCTTATTCTTCAGGAGACTGGTTTCACCAGAATTCACTGTGGTATGACATGTCCGATGATGCTTACCTGGTTTCGGGGAGGCAGCAGGGTGTCATCAAAACAGACCGCAACAATGATTTGCAATGGATACTTGCTCCGCATTACAACTGGGGTAATGCCGGCCCGGATGGCAACGGACAGCCCACAGAGCCCTATCTGCTAACAGCAGTAGATGTCAACGACTCTCCGTACAGCGAAGAAGTTCAACTGGGAAATCAGGCTGCAAGTGATTTCGACTGGCCATGGGGACAACATGCCTGCATGCTGCTCGAAAACGGCAATATTCTCCTGTATGATAATGGTGTCAACCGGCAGTTCCAAAATCCGTCCAACAACCACTCACGTGCCGTGGAATATGACATCAATGAATCTGAAATGACCGTAAAACAAGTCTGGCAGTATGGCAAAGAAAGAGGTCCTGAATTTCATTCCTATATTGTCAGTGATGTGGATGTACTTGACAATGGAAACCGTTTCATCACCAGCGGTACTGTGAATCACAACAACCTGCATTACGCCAAAATCACAGAAATCAGCATCCCGGACAATACCGAAGTGTTTGAAGCTACTCTATTCTTTAAGGATGAACTCGGCACCAATGCCGGTGGTTGGGGAGATTTTGATTTGATTTACAGGTCGGAAAAGCTTTTACTATACCCTACCGGCAGCTAGTACCCCTCATCGCAGGCTTTATATATCTCTGCGTGTTTTTTTTTTGCAAATGGCCTGTCAATTTTGTAATTTGCCACAAATAAAACACATTGCATATGAAAACCCATTGCCCGATTATTATCTTTTTTACTGCCATCATGTTCATATTTACTTCCTGTTCGGATGATCCAGGCTCATTGAATAATTATATCATTGCCGGCGAAACAACACCGGAACAAACTGCGCATTACACCTTTGATGTTTCTATGCCTGTTAACAACCAGGATACAAGCATCAACCTGGATATTAACGATGATGGCATTCAGGATATAAAACTCATGAACCTGTCTTTTGAAGAAACCGACAGCACTTTTATCAGACGCACATGCATACAAGCACTTGGCAACCTACAACTTGCTCAGGAAATAAACCCCACCGACAGCCTGCATTTTGTCGACTCCATTTACGAGTGCAATTATGCGCAGGGAGAAATCATCAATCAGGATGCCCCCTGGCAGCTTGCCGGTCACGAAATCATGTTTCAGCATAATGCGGTTATCACAAGTTATAGCGATTCTATCATCTCGACAACAACTGTCAGCAGGCGGGTTTCTTTATTTGACCCGTCAAAACCATACATTGGTTTTCGCCTGTACACCGACAACCAGTATCACTACGGATGGATAAAATTCAATCATAGTCAAAACCAGAATTATACAACAATAAGCATTGAGGAGGCTGCCATAACCCAGGTTTATACAGATTAATGTGCCAGTTGTGAGCTTAAGTCATCCAGTGCACTTTCGATATTTTTTCCGGCCATTTTCTGAATAACGAATGCCCGCAATCTTCCCAGCGGCCATTCATAGGTCAGGCTGTCATACATATGCCATTGCAATTCTGTGCGGCCGGTATTTTTGCGAACAAATTTCAAATCTGACAAAACGGGATTTGTATCTTCGATAAGGACAATTTTGAATCTAAGCAAGCTGTCTTCAAACACTTCTGTCATTTCCATATGGCCTGAGCCCTGTTCGGGATGTTCCCACAACAGTTTCTGACCGGCACCTGCCTCTCCGGATATCTGAATGTCCAAACTGGAATCCCGCCATGGAAACCATGATTCCCAGCCATCAAAATCCGACAGTTGAGCATACATCTCATCCAGGGAAGAAGAATAGGTCTTTGTTTTGGTCATATCAAGCTTTTCCGGTAAACTGGCTGTCCAGATTAAAAAAATAATCGTAACAATCACCAATCCGAAAAATGTTTTTTTTAACGATTCCATAATAGCATTGCAGGCTTTATGATACCCTTTTCAGTTTCTGATTCTGCTGCCTTTTCATTAATTTTACACCATGAATGCGATAACAAACAGCACATCAAAGGTAAAAAAATATGCTTCTCTGGTCAAATTCAGCCACAGCATATTTGCACTTCCCTTTGCCATCACCGGATATTTCATGGCCATTTTTGAATACAATTACCCGTTCCGCTGGCAGGACCTTATCTTTGTTATTCTGTGCATGGTACTGGCACGCAACGCGGCCATGGGCTTTAACCGCTATGCAGATGCAGCCATTGATAAGGAAAATCCAAGGACAGCAAAACGGGAAATTCCTGCCGGTATCATAAAACGCCGGCATGCGCTCTGGTTTGTGATTATCAATGCAGTGGTGTTTGTTGCTGTATGCTGGTTTATCAATCCACTTGTCTTTTTCCTTTCACCTCTTGCCTTGCTTGTGGTGCTCGGATATTCATATACCAAGCGATTTACCAGCCTTTCCCATTTTGTTCTGGGTTTGGGACTGGCCATTGCTCCCACCGGTGCTTTTCTGGTTGTAAGCGGGGAATTTGAAAGCCTGCCTGTCATGCTTTCCGGCCTGGTATTGCTATGGACTGCAGGATTCGACATCATTTATGCTTTACAGGATGAGGGTTTTGATCAGAAAAAGAAACTATACAGCATACCATCCATGCTGGGTCGCAAAACGGCTCTTGTAATATCCGCTATCACCCACCTGGGAAGCCTGGCCTTTGTCGTATTCATTGGCTTTGAGCTGGATACAGAAATGCTGTACTGGATTGGTGCAGCCATTTTTGCGGCACTGCTGACTTATCAGCACATCATTGTTACCCCAAACAACATCTCCCGTGTCAACCTTGCTTTTGGCACAATGAATGGCCTCGCCAGCATGGTTTACGCTGTTTTCACCATCATCAGCATGAGTATCTGAAAACAAATGCCGGCAGCATGAAATAAATAAATGACAAATAATTTTCCATATTATCCTGCGTTATTAAAGCTAAGCGTTATTTTTGTATTGTAGATATGAAGATTGTCAGTTTGATCATACACGTAATTACAGCCCTGGTCTTTGCATTGTCTGCCATGGCTCAGGACGCCGGGGAAGAAGATTCCTGTGGCGGTACTGACAGTAAAAAAGCGCAGAAGTTTTTTGACAAAGCAATGGACAAATATTACGATGATCGCAGGCAGGCACATGATTTATTGATAAAAGCTGTGGCAGCAGATGAAGATTTTGCCGATGCCTATTATGTACTTGCTGACATTGCCCTTCGCCAGTATCAAAAAAGTATGCATGAAAGCAGCCGGAGTAAGCTGAGAGAAAGAGCACGCAAACTGATGGAAAAAGTTGTAGATATCTGTCCCGGATACGATGATTATTATCTGCACTACAGAATTGGTGAGGGATATTATCTGGATGAAGATTATCAAGAAGCCATATCCTATCTGCAAACATACATAAAACATGCTGATGAAGAGCAGGCAGAGTACTCGGCCGCGGAGGAAATGATAGCAGAGATGAAGACTGTACAGGAATTAAAAAACAATCCCGTACCATTCAATCCGGAACCTGTGGGAGGAATTTCCACCCGGGAAGATGAGTTTCTTCCCCTCATTTCTCCAGACGGAGAATACCTTTTTTATACCCGCAGGTACATGAAAAGCAGTTATGACAACATTTACGGTGATAAAATGACAGAAGAGTTTACCCGTGCCGAAAGAGCGGATTCCTCCTATATGGTATACGAAAATCCAACCGCCATGCCCCCGCCTTTTAATCTGGGCAACAATCAGGGCGGCATCAGCATCACCATTGATAATACAACGCTCTTTGTCACCCAATGTGAGTTTGTCAGCCGTGACTATAAAAACTGTGATATCTATGTTTCACACAAATACAATGGCGGATGGACGGAATTAGAAAACCTTGGACCCAAGATCAACGGGAAAAACACCTGGGAAAGTCAACCCACCATATCTCCCGACGGGAAAACACTGTTTTTTGCAAGCATAAGACCTGAAAATCTGGGTACTACGGATAATTATCAGAGCTCAGATATCTATTATTCTGAACTTCAGAAGGACGGAAGCTGGAGCAAGGCCAAAAATATCGGCAAACCCATCAATACCGATGGCAACGAAAAATCGCCATTTTTTCATGCCGATAACAAAACACTGTATTTCTCCTCGGACAGACATGCAGGCATTGGCGGATATGATATCTTTTATTCGCAGTATGTTGACAGTGCCTGGCAGGAACCCGTAAACATCGGATATCCAATAAATACAGGAAATGATGACCTGGGCTTCGTTGTCAATACAGCAGGCAACAGAGCGTATTTTGCTTCCAATCAACTGCAGGGCAAAGGCGGATATGATATTTACGGATTCAGACTGCATGAAAAAGCCCGCCCGGACAAGGTGTTGTTTGTAAAGGGACAATTGATAGACGAAAAGGGAAACCCACTTAGCGAAGCCAATGTGGAAATCAAAAATATCGGCACAAATCAAATATCAGAAGGACTGGTGAATGATGAAACGGGAGATTATGCCGTAGCAGTGCGCATGGAAGAAGAAAAGAAGGACGACTACATCATGCTTGTGAAAAAGGAAAATTACAGCTTTACTTCAAAATACATTGACCCTGACGAAATTGACAACAGCATGCCTGTACAGGCAAATATGGAGGTAAAACCCATTGAAAAAGGACAGGCAGTGAAAATTAACGATATACGCTTTGATTTTGCCTCTGCTGAATTTGATGCAAAAAGTCAGGTTGTTCTGGATAATTTTATTGAATTCCTGAACGAGAATCCAAACATTATTTTTGAGATTCGCGGCCACACTGATAATGTAGGAGACAAATCCGACAATATGGAACTCTCCCTCCGCAGGGCAAAATCAGTGTATGACTACCTCGCATCCCACGGAATTGATAAATCACGCATGGATTACGAGGGTTTTGGTGAAACACGACCGCTTGCCACCAACGAAACAGAAGAAGGACGCGCCCAGAACCGCCGCACGGAGTTTTACATTGTCAATTACTGATAAAAACTCAGACATTGGGTCGAAAAGAATAAGGCTCATCTTATAAAAACAGCCTTATCGGACATTCCATTCTCAACTCAGCATACAGCAGCCTGATATGGAGACGGTTACCCGGACACGCCAGAATCCTGACAGGCAACAATATCCCCACACAAAGAAATTTCGGGATGACCTTTTTAGCAGAGACCGATTCGTCAATAATTTTACCCTGGTATATCATTTTCCCCCGCAAAAATATTACCTTCATGCCCATAAAATCATATTTTAGATGGCGAAGAAAAAGACAGTAAATAGCGAAGAAAAGCTTGAGGTTCAGTTATGGCGATCAGCGGATAAGCTGAGAAAAAACATTGATGCGGCTGAATACAAACACATCGTGTTGGGATTGATCTTTCTCAAATACATTTCCGATGCGTTTGAAGAACTGTATCAAAAACTGAAAAGCGGTGAGGGTGAATTTGCCGGAGCCGATCCCGAGGATAAAGATGAATACAAAGCCGAAAACGTGTTTTTTGTGCCAGAAAAAGCCCGTTGGTCATTCCTGCTAAATCAAGCCAAACAACCCGATATCGGCAAAACCGTGGATGAAGCCATGGATATCATAGAAAAAGAAAACATTTCACTTAAAGGGGTGCTCCCAAAAGTGTATGCCCGTCAAAACCTCGATCCGGCAAGCCTCGGTGAACTGATTGATCTGATTGGTAACATTGCCCTGGGAGATGCCAAAGCCCGCAGTGCGGATGTGCTGGGCCATGTATTTGAGTACTTCCTGGGCGAGTTTGCCCTGGCAGAAGGCAAAAAAGGCGGGCAGTTTTACACACCCCGCTCTGTTGTTGAACTCCTGGTAGAGATGCTGAAACCACACAAAGGAAGGGTGTTTGACCCATGCTGTGGCTCCGGTGGAATGTTTGTGCAATCAGAAGATTTTGTCAAAAGCAGGCAGGGACGCATTGATGATATTTCCATTTACGGGCAGGAAAGCAACCAAACCACCTGGCGATTGTGCAAAATGAACCTGGCGATCCGTGGCATCGACAGCTCACAGGTAAAATGGAACAACGAAGGTTCTTTCCTTAACGATGCACACAAAGATTTGAAAGCCGATTACATCATTGCCAATCCCCCGTTTAATGTTAGCGACTGGAGCGGTGAACTGCTGCGCAAAGATGCACGCTGGAAATACGGTGTGCCACCCAAAGGCAATGCCAATTATGCATGGATACAGCATTTTTTGTATCACCTGGCACCGGGCGGCAAAGCCGGCTTTGTACTGGCCAAAGGAGCGCTGACTTCCAAAGCTTCCGGAGAAGGAGACATCCGGCAAGCCCTGGTAGAAAACGGCCTTGTGGATTGCATTGTCAACCTGCCGCCCAAACTTTTTCTCAACACACAAATTCCGGCATCCCTCTGGTTCTTATCCCGCGACAGGACAGAAAAAGATGATATTTTGTTCATCGATGCACGGGAAATGGGAAGATTGATCAACCGCAGAACAAAAGTGCTGGATAAAGCCGATGTTGATAAAATAGCCGACACCTACAGCAGGTGGCAACAGGATGATGATTACGAAGATGTAAAAGGCTTTTGTGCATCCACACCGGCTGAAAAAGTAAAAGCACTGGATTATGTGCTCACGCCCGGCCGTTATGTTGGTTTGGCAGAGGAAAAAGATGATTTTGATTTTGAAGAACGCTTCAATCAGTTGAAAGCGGAATTTGAGGAACAGTTGAAGGAGGAGGAAGAACTGAA
>JBKGYK010000026.1:0-36871 GCA_046546095.1 Bacteroidales bacterium | reverse complement strand
GTTTTGGGTTCGCGAACAGCCCTTGTGCAGCCTGAGCGAGTGAGCAATTGTGATGAAAAAAATGTTAAGTTTGTACATTCCTTTTAATTGTACCACACTGGAATTGAAACCACTTTCCTGATTTAAAAAATAATCTGCATCAATTCTTTTAATTGTACCACACTGGAATTGAAACTTCAATGTTCTCTTAGGCGGCATATCCAAAAAAGACTTTTAATTGTACCACACTGGAATTGAAACTCTCCGAAAATCGAGGAAAGAACTCCGGGGCTTTCGCTTTTAATTGTACCACACTGGAATTGAAACATGTTAAATACGCCAGAAATCACATCCCTTAACCTGGCTTTTAATTGTACCACACTGGAATTGAAACTGCGGGATGCGATCAAAGGCATGCGCCTGATGTTCACTTTTAATTGTACCACACTGGAAACCCAAAACCACCAATGAATTTTATTTGCAGGTTTTGGGTTCGCGAACAGCCCTTGTGCAGCCTGAGCGAGTGAGCAATTGTGATGGAAAAAATGTTAAGTTTGTACATTCCTTTTAATTGTACCACACTGGAATTGAAACTACCCAACCTATCACCTGACCCCTAACCCCTAACCCCTGACCCCTGACCCCTGACCCCTGACCTTTTTCACCTTTCCACCAGCCATCTTATAGCTTCTGCGGCCATAAACGAACCGAAAATCGCCGGTATAGGAGAAATGGTACCCGCATTGGAAAGCTTGTGACGGCCCTGTTCAAGCACAATTTTTGATTTATCGGTTTTCTCTGTGGAAAAAACCACAGGAAATCCTTTGTAAATGCCTTGCCTGTGTAATCGTTTCCTTAGGATGCGTCCCAGGTTGCAGTTGTACGACTTGCTGATATCACTGATTTGTATGGCCGTAGGGTCTGTCTTGCCGGCTGAGCCCAGTGAGCTCATGTGAGGTACTTTCTTTTGCAGGCAGTGGCTGATGAGTTCGATTTTCGGCGTCAGGGTATCAATGCAGTCCAGAACATAATCGTATTTATCAATTGCAATTTCTTGTTGCAAGCTGTTACCTGTGATAAAACAGGGATGTATGCTTATTTTTACCTGTGGGTTGATATCCTGCAGCCGCTCGCTCATTACCGAGGTTTTTTGCCTGCCAATGGTGGAATGAAGGGCCGGTAGTTGCCTGTTGATGTTCGTGGCACTTATCCTGTCATCGTCAACCAGGCCGATGTGCCCTACGCCACTGCGGGCCAGATGCTCTGCAGCCCAGGAGCCTACGCCACCCAAACCGGCAACCAGTACAGAGGCTGATGACAAGATTTCCACTCCGGTTTCTCCCAACAGCATCCTGCTGCGTTCCTGCCAGTCTGTGCTCACCTGTTTTGTATGCTTTTGAAATTTTTATGTATCTGCTCTGCCAAATCTCCGGTGCTGGTTTGCCTGATTCGTGCCGCCTGCTCATATATCTTCTCAATATCAATATTGCTTTCATCGGTTTCCAAAAACAGCAGCCCGGCCGGGTTTGCCTTTAGTGTTGTTTCCAGCGATTCTATGCCGTGCATAAGTTTGTCACCATAGGAAAGATATATCCCGTGATCAGTGCATTGTTCCATGATTTGCTGATTTCCCTGATAGCCGTGGATAATCCATGCCTGTTTTGGTCGCTTTATTTTGTGCATAGCGATGATGTCGGGATAGGCTTTCACAGCATGAATAATCAGGGGTTTACCCATTTTCTCACTCAGGTCTATCTGGGCTTTGAAAACGGCTGTCTGTGTGTCCCATGATACGCTGGATGCTCTGTCAAGTCCGCATTCACCTATGGCAAAGGCCTTGTATGCCTTGGGATGTAATTCGTCCATCAGTGAGTTGATATCTGTTTTGTCGGCATGCCAGGGATGTATCCCCATTGAAAACCAGGGTGTATCTGGAATGGGACTGCGATGAAAGTGGCTCACAAGCTCAATATAATCCTCATTTCCGGATTTGCTGTGCGTATGTATGTCAATAATCTGCATGTCGTTTATATGCTTTACCTTGCCATATGCCTGATGTAAGCATGTATTTTTTTAACTGATCAACAAATTCAAAGTTCTTCATACCTTTCCAGTCAGGGCTGATTACCAGTTCCCTGGGCGATTCGCTCGTGAATCGTTCCACTACAATTTCCGGATTTAGCTTTTCCAGAAATGCAGCTACCAGGCGAATATAACTTTCTGCTGAAAAAGTAACAAAATCATCGGGTGCTTGTTTAAATTCTTCCGCCATGGCCGTGTCTTTCAGTACCTGAAGCTGATGTAATTTCAGTGAATCCGGTTTCAGCCTGTTGATGCAATCAGCCTGTTTCAGCATGTCCTCTTTTGATTCTCCGGGCAAGCCCAGAATTAGATGAGCACCGGTTCTGAATGCCTTGTTGCGGCACTTTGTAAATGCCGCTTGCGTACAGGCAAAATCATGACCGCGATGGATGCGCTGCAGGCTGCGGTCTATGCATGATTCTACCCCAAACTCCAGACTTACATACATCTCTTTTGCCAGATCATCCAGCAGGGAAATCTGCTCATCTGTATAGCTGTCCGGACGGGTGGCTATTACCAGTCCGCAAATGCCGTCAACAGACAGTGCTTCTTCTGTGAGACTGCGAAAATGCTCATAACCGGTATACGTGTTCGTGAAACTTTGGAAATATGCCAGGTATTTTTGGGCTTTGTACTTCTTCGAAAAAAAAGCAATCCCTTCTTTTAGTTGTTGACTGACAGATTTGTCTGCCCGGCAGTAAAACGGACTAAAACTGCTGTTGTTGCAATAAGTGCAGCCATGATAGCTGATGTTGCCGTCAATATTCGGACAGCCCAGCCCGGTGTTGACAGAAATTTTCTGCACACGCCGGCCAAACTGCCTGCGGACAAAGCCCGGATAATCATTCCATGGTTTTTCTTGCATACTGCCTGAATTAGCCGGAGCAAAAGAATAGAAAATACTACGCTTATGCAAATCTGCTGCTCTCTACTTGTTCTTCCTTTTTTTGTTGATGCCTTTCAGCAGTTTGCGTTTCAAAATCTCCGTATCTATGGGCTTGGAAATGTAATCATCAAAACCCTCTTTCATGCTTTTGGCTTCATCTTCAGCCATGGCATGTGCCGTTTGAGCAATGATGTACACTGAAGAGTTGAATTTGCGGATTTTTTTCATGGCGGTTGTACCGGCAAGATCCGGCATTTTTAAATCCATGAGGATGATGTCTGTATCCGGATGCTCCCTGATGGCATCCATAACTTTATTGCCATCGCATACCTGAATTGGGTCGATGCCAAAACTGTTCAATATCTGCTTAAAAAAGTGCTGATTGAATTTGTCGTCTTCAGCCACAATGACCTTGATGGCACTCAGATCAGACCGGGTATCTTCTTGTCTGCTGTGTTCCGGAGCAGGGCGTTCAGTGTGAAAATTCTTTTTGGGCAATGAAAAACTGAATATCGAACCCTTGCCTTCTTCAGAACTCACTGTGAGTTCTCCGCCAAGTAGCTGAACAAGATGCTTTGTAATAAAAAGACCAATCCCTGTGCCGCTGTACACTTCATCATTGCTAGTATCGGAAACCTTGTAGAAACGTTTGAAAATATTTTCCTGATCACTTTTGCTTATCCCTATCCCGGTGTCGCTAACCGAAAACTCAAGGCTGTCTTCCTGAACTTCACATTTCAGTTCCACTTTGCCTTTATGTGTGAATTTTATGGCATTGCTTAACAAATTTGACAGCACTTGTCTCAGCCGTGCTTTGTCAGTTTCCAGATAAATCTTTTGACCGGGATATTCAAATGAAAGTGTTACTTCAGGTTTGTTTTGATTTTCAAGGAATTGGTCAAATGTATGTTTCAGATTTTCAAGTATTTCTGTAATCTCATGAACCGCCGGATTTAATTCCAGTTCCCCGGCTTCAATTTTTGATACATCCAAAATGTCATTGATTACCTGCAGCAATTGATCATTGTTTTCCTTGATGATCTTATGAAATTCATGTTTCTGAGTTGATGTCAAATTGCGCTTTGTCATCATTTCACTAAAACCCAGAATGGCATTCAGCGGTGTGCGTATTTCGTGACTCATGTTTGCCAAAAAGGCCGATTTGAGCATGTCTGCCTGCCTTGCTTCGCGGTATGCCTTAATGTAGGCGTGCTTTGAAAGTCTCAAAATAACGAAAATGATGGCAATATAAATCAAAATCCCCGTATAGGTGTCAATCAAGCGGGTTAACTCGGATTCATATTCTCCGGTAAGGCCGGGTACATACAGATCAAGCAGGAAAATGCCCAGCAGGTTCAAACCCATGGCAATAGTAATATATACCAGGGTGCGGCCCGACCAGGTAAAAATCAAAATACTGTACAGAACAACAAAAAAGTAGGGTGCGGGTCCGTCCGATCCGTAATTGAAAAACCATAGGGAATTGACAATGATGAGACTGAGAATAGTGACTAGCCATTTGGCCAGCAATATTTTTCTTGATTTCCATGCCAGATAATAAGTGTAAGCATATAACAGGGCGCCCACAAAGGGAATCAGGTATAATATCAGGGGGAAACCCAGGCTGATGTTGATAATCGTTCCGACAAGAGCCATGATTCCTGCAATCAGGCTGAGGGCCATCACGAACTTTCTTTCAAAATCAATGAATTCCTTTCCTTCTCTTATTTTATTCTTGGCTGCTATCATATCATGTTCGATATTTCAACAAAAATAACGAAAAATAGTTCTTGATAAATTCACAAATAAGAACTTACTGGTATTGATAATAATATTTATGATGTGAAGTAAGATTCTCAGTGAAATTACACATTTAATTATACGGATGCAGTTTCATGAATTTCCAATTATTCGAAAGTTGTTGTTGTTCATATGTGTTTGCTTTGAGTATATAATAAAAGAATGAGGCAGTCTAAAAAAGCCGGACATGTACAATAAAGTGATATCTTAAGATTATATTGCAGGTATAAACTCCATCAGCTTATTTTCTTCTGCTATACCTGGTTGATAGTTTTTTAGGAAAATATGCTGGTAAAAAAAATCAATATGAACAACGAGCAAATGACGCAGGCGCTTTCGGTTATGAAAGCAGGTAAAGAAAAAGGAATGTCTCATCTGAGCATTACAGGTGGAGCTTTTACAGGATATGAAGAAATCCTGGAAACAGGGGAGAGCTTTGTGAATTTTTCCATATGTGATTATCATAAATTGTCTGTGGATCAGCGTTTGCGGAAAGCAGCAGCCGATGCGGTCATGGAAAATGGCGTATATACTGCCGTTTCACGCACTTACATGAAACTTGATATCTACAGAAGAGCAGAAAATGCCATGGCAGATTTATTCGGGAAACCTGTGATCATCACACCCCGAACCACCCTGGGGCATATAGCTGCCATTCCGGTTCTGGTTAATAAAAGCGATGCTGTGATACTTGACCATCAGGTGCATACATCTGTCAGGCTGGCCTGTGATATGCTGAAAGGCTATGGTGTACACATTGAAGCAGTCCGGCACAACAGGATGGACAAACTTGAAACCAGAATACAGGAACTTAGCACAAAATATGAACGAATCTGGTATATGGCTGACGGGATATATTCTATGTTTGGCGATGTTTTGCCCGCCGCGGAACTGGAAAAACTGATGAACAGATATCCACAGTTTCGTTTGTATGTTGATGATGCTCATGGCATGGGATGGTGCGGCCAAAACGGAAAAGGCTGGACATTGTCAAAAATGAAATACCATAAGCAGATGTTTCTCACTACCTCGCTGGGAAAAGGATTTGGTGCAGGAGGGGGATTGCTGGTTTGTCCTGATGAGCAGACACGTGAAAAAATTCTTTTTACTGGTTCAACCCTGATATTTACTTCTCCGCCAGAACCTTCTGTGCTGGGAGCGATCATTGAATCCGCCGGAATTCATCAGTCAGAGGAAATCTCTCATCTGCAAAATACACTCCGTGAGCAGATGCAACTCTTTTACGATGAGGCTGAAATGCTGGAACTGCCTGTCATCGATAAAACACTAACCCCCATTGCTTTCATTGCAGCCGGTATGCCGGATATGGTGATAGATGTCTGCCGCCGGATGCTGAGCCGGGGATATCACATTACGCCCGGTGTGTTTCCTGCCACACCCTATCATCAGGGTGGGGTGAGGGTTGTTCTGAGTCTGTATCAAAACAAAAACCAGATACGGGAAATGCTGAAAGTCTTAAAGGAAGAATATGATTTGATGCTGAAAAAATATCAAACCAGTGTGGATGCTATCTGCTCAAAATACAAAAAGTGCTGAATTGAGCTTAGCCGGAATTTTTATCCTCATCCTTGTCATCGTTTTCAGGATAGTGGATTTCAACATCCTCAAATAAAGTGTGGCTCGAGTGATAGCCGGGCTTGCCTCTGTACTCATCCTCTTCCTCATCATCCTGCAATTCTTCTGTTTCCCATGAATACACAGGTTTTTGAGGTCCATGCTTCCTGTATACCCATGCCAGCAAAAAGCCCATAAACATACCGGCAAAGTGCGCTTCCCAACTTATACCGGGCTTGCCGGGGAAGATCCCCCAAACCATGGAACCATACATGAAAACGATGATCAGAGAAATTGCCATCATCCGGTAATCTTTGCGCAATATGCCGGATAAAAACAAAAAGGCGGCCATCGCATAAATGACTCCGCTTGCACCAATATGGTGACTGGGACGTGCAATCAGCCAGACAAGTATCCCTGAACTTATCCAGGATAGTGTAAAAACCCGGTAGCCTGTTTTGGGATACAAATAAAACAAACCCGTCCCCAAAACAATGAAACTCATGCTGTTGGCTGTAAGATGCTGCCAGTCGCCATGAAGCAGGGGTGCTGCCAGTATACCGATCAGTCCTTTCCACTCCCGCGGATTGATGCCGTATCGGTTGAGCTCCATATCAAGGCTGAAATTCAAAAGGTGAACAGCCCACATGAGTAACAATAGCATCAGCGTGACAAAGAGGGATATCCGGAATCGTTTTTTCTCTATTTGAGGTGATGTTTCCATTTTGGTGAAAGATAATCATTCCGGGCGTGTTTTGCAAGTCTTCTGTATCGGTTTTTCAAACCTGATAGGCAGTATCCGGTAGTGTAATGATGTTTCTGCCGGTAATCTGTAACCCTTACAAAAAGTACCGCCCCTGATGGGGTCAGGGGCGGTTTCATTGGTGAGATAGTTACGAAGTAAATATAACCAGATATTGGGGGATAGGGGATAGACTTAATGATATTCCTCTGCAAGACCTCCATTGTTATGTGGATAATACTCATATTCCTTTACCAGACTTACTTTCTCCGGTGTGAATTTGTATATCCTGTACATTGCAGGCTTATCAGGCAATTTGCTGATAAATGTAAACTGACGATTATCGTAATCAACTTCTGCACTGAATATCTTTTTTGACAAAATCACATAATTCTCATTGTCATAGGAACGTTCAAAAGTGTAAAATCCACTTGTATCTTCATTCTTTAGAACCAGGGATATGTACAGATTGTCATCAAATTCTTCTGCATAAACATCCTTATCAGACTGATCCTGATCAAAATCAATTTCCGGAGCTGCTTTCATAACAGATGTCTGAGCGATGCTGACTGATGTCAGCAGTAAAATGGCTGCGCCCAATATGATTATCTGTTTTATCATTCTTTCTGATCGTTTTGATCTGCAACAAATATAAGGACATGTCTTTCACCGAAAGACCGTGAAAAGGCTGAAAAGATTCTACGCTTTTATACTGATAATTCCCGGTATGGATATGCACGGAAACGGTTTGAAAACCGCCTGATTTTGCTATCTTTGCTCCCCAATAATTTTGAAATTATGGCGAAGCCTTATATTTTGATATCCAATGATGATGGCCCTTATGCAGAGGGCTTGCATAGTTTAATCGCAGTTGCCAAAGAGTTTGGCCGGGTTGTGGTCGTGGTTTCTGAAGAAGGACAAAGCGGAAAATCACATAGCATTACCGTAAAGAATCCTCTCCGGATCAGGGAAGTTGAGCGCACTGACGATGTGAAATTCTATGTGGTTAATGGCACACCGGTGGATTGTATCAAACTGGCCATTGACCAGATTCTGGATGTACGTCCTGACATGGTGCTTTCCGGTATAAATCATGGCTCCAATGCAGCAGTCTCTGTCATATATTCCGGCACCATGGGTGTGGCCCTTGAAGCAGGATTACACAATATTCCCTCAGCCGGATTTTCATTGTGTAACCATGCTGCAGATGCTGATTTTACCTTATCAAAACAGGTGGTGAAACAGGTGGTCAGTAAAATGCTGAAAGAAAATCTGCCCGACCGCGTGGTTTTTAATGTCAATATCCCCGATATCAAGCCTGAGGAGTTCAAAGGTATTGAGGTTTGCCGACAGACATTTGGTGTGTGGCAGGGAGAATTTGAAAAACGCCACGATCCGGGAGGTGCACCTTATTACTGGCTTACCGGATATTTCGAAAACAACGAGGATGGAACACCAAATACCGATGAATATGTGCTTTCAAAAAATAAGGCCTCCGTTGTCCCTGTCAAGGCTGATCTGACAGACTATCACAGTTTGCAAAATATGTCTGACTGGACATTCTAACCCCAAATTTGTTTCAATCATGAATGAAAAAAAGAAAAAGCGTCAGAAGTTTAATAAACCATGGTTTGGTCTGCTCATCGGACTGACACTTCCTTTATTGGTGGTAGTGATTTTTTACCTTACACGTGCAAGATCCGGCGTGAGTTTGTTTCAATACCTGGATTATCTGGTAGCCATGGGAACTTTCCTTCCCATTTTCAGCCTTGCCACACTGGTCAATCTCATCCCTTTCTACATACTGAAAGGCTATGAGTACTGGTATGCCAACAGAGGCATTGTTTTTTCCATTTTTCTCTATGTCATTGTCGTGATTCTTCTGAAATTTGCCTAATTTCATGGCGGTATGAAGTATTACATCATCGCAGGCGAAGCATCCGGAGACCTCCACGGTTCCAATCTCATCCGCGGAATCAAAAAAGCTGATCCCGAGGCTGAAATCCTCGCATGGGGAGGAGAAAAAATGCAGGAAGCCGGAGCTGAAATCCGAAAACACTACAAGCAACTTGCCATCATGGGATTTGTTGAGGTAATTGCCCATCTGAATACCATCAGAAAAAATTTCAGATTTGCCAAAAATGATATTATCAGGTTTAATCCGGATGTGCTGATTACCATAGATTTCCCGGGATTTAACCTGCGCCTTGCCAGATGGGCAAAAAAAGCCGGATTCAAAACATTTCATTATATTTCTCCCAATGTCTGGGCATGGAAAAAAGACCGCGTGTACAGTATGCGGAAAAATCTTGATAAAATATTTGCCATTTTGCCGTTTGAACCGGAATTCTACAGAAAATTTGATGTAGATGTTGAATATCAGGGGCATCCACTGATTGATGCTGTCAATCATTACCAGCCTTTGCCATTGCAGGAATTCCAAAGCAAATACAAATTGTCGGATAAACCGGTAATTGCCATATTGCCCGGAAGCAGAAAACAGGAAATTTCCAGAATGCTTCCCCTGATGCTTGAAACTGCAGAAAATTTTCCGGGATATGAATACCTGATTGCCGGGGCACCTGGCATGGAACCTGAGTTTTATCAACAGTTCCTCCGTGAATATCACCAGGCACACCTGTTGTTTGATGCAACCTACGATATTCTTTATCATGCAAAGGCCGGTATGATTACCAGTGGAACTGCTACTCTGGAAGCTGCCCTCTTTGATGTGCCACAGGTTGTGTGCTATAAAACAAGCCCCCTGAGTTTCAATATAGCACGGATGTTTGTGAAAATACGTCGGTTTAGCCTTGTAAATCTGATTATGGATGAGGATGTAGTCACCGAGCTTATCCAGCACCAGATGACAAGAGACAGCCTTAAAAATGAATTTCAGAAAATTCTTCCCGGAGGAGAAAAACGAAAACTTGTGCTCGAAAAGTACGAAGAATTGAAAACAAAATTGGGTGAACATGGGGTATCTGACCGGATTGCCTCAGCAATGTACAGTCTGATTTCATGATGTATCTGCAAAAATACTGCCTCGTCATTTGTCTCTGCTTCTTTTCTTATTCGGGCATTGCTCAGGAGATCAGCGTGGCGCTATTTTACCAGCAGGAGACAGATGGTTTCAAAATCACTACACAAAAAGACAATTACAAAATTGTGGCCGGAGACAGCACATGTGCTGTGTTGCCGGCAAATACAAACATCAGTGTGAGCGCGCACAACGGACAGGTGGCGCTAACTTCAGATAGCATTGAGTTTACAGCCGGCGAAATTCTGCTCATTGCCGACAGTACAGAAAGTGGTTTTTTTATCAATTTGCCCGGAGAAGATGCCGGAGCCCGGGCTTATACCGGAAATCTTAAGTTTTATGATGATTCCGGCATTCTACGGGCGATAAACCTGGTACCCCTGGAAGCTTATGTGGCAGCCACCGCTGAAGCAGAAGGCGGATACAATGCACATCAGGAATATTATAAAACCCAGGCAGTGATTGCCCGAACTTATGCCCTGAGAAATCTGCACCGTCACGAGGCAGAAGGATTTCAGCTTTGTGATAAAACACATTGTCAGGTTTATCCCGGTAAGGCCACTGACCCGGACATTATTGAGGCAGCCGGCCAAACCAGAGGTGAGGTGATTGTTGACAGCGCATTTACTCTTATCAATGCCGTGTATCATTCCAACAGCGGAGGTGTTACCGCCAATGCACGTGATGTATGGACCTCCCATCTGGATTACCTGGTATCCGTAGAGGATACGTTTAGCCTCGGAGGCAAACATGCTACCTGGCAGAGAGATATAAGCCTTGCTGAATGGCGTATTTTTCTGACAAATCAGGGCGTGGATACCAGAAATACTGATGACAGCCTGCTGATTAAAAAAATTGAAGAACGCAGTCCCGTCATTCAGTTTAACAGGGTTAGCATTCCCATGCGAAAGATCAGATCATATTTTGACCTGAAATCCGCTTATTTTGATATGGATATCGAAAGTAATAAGTTGATCTTCAGAGGAAAAGGCTACGGCCACGGAGTTGGGCTCAGCCAGGAAGGTGCTATGGCTATGGCTGTTCTACAGTATGATTATGAGGATATCATCAGTCATTATTATTCCGGTTCTATGGTGGTGCACCTCAGATTGCTGGATGTATTCGAAGGGCTGGAACGACTCGGAGGTGAATAAGGTTTCCGGAATCCGGAGATACTCCCCAAAAAAACACTTTTTACCCGGGATTTGGGAATTAGTCTTTGTTCTGACAAGCTCCTTTGATGCCTTCAACCTGGCATGAACAACTTCCCGGATCATCTGAGGATGCACATGAAATACCCAATCTTTCCATATCCTTATTGTCGCCAATATGTGTGTCTGGGAATTTTTTCTTTTTGCCGAAGAAGATCTGAACACCAAGCAACAGAATGACAAATCCCAGTAGTAAACTTGCTATCAAAATCAGTTTGAACATAATATTCTCTCCTTTATCTTATCTCTTATCAGTTTAACAAAATGCAAATATTAAAGTTTAGTAACCGGTAATTTTTTTCCGAAAATTCTCAATATCAGATACAAAATTAACAATCCTGCCGGAATTGAAATATAAACAGGGAAACCGTAGGCAGCCGGCAAAGTGCCTGTCAGTACAGCAACACTGCCCACAGTGAGAGCGTATGGCATTTGTGTCCGCACATGCTGGATGTGTGAGCAACCTGAGGCAAGGGATGATAGTATGGTGGTATCTGAAATTGGTGAGCAGTGGTCACCCAGTACCGAACCGGCGATGACGGTGGAAACCAGATTGTTGAACAGCATCATGCTTGTGGCATGATCAAGGCCGTTTTCTGCAAAAATCAGCCAGCTGGAGGGCAGAATCAAGGGATACATGATGGCCATGGTTCCCCAGCTTGAACCGGTGCTGAAAGCTATGGCAGCGGAAAAGACAAAACTGATGGTTGGAATCAGGTAAGGGGATACAGATAAATTGCGCATGGTATTGCTGATGAATTCTGCAGTGTGTAAATGCTCAGTGAGCAGTGCCAGTGACCATGCAAAGGTGAGAATCAAAATGGCTGTCAGCATGGATTTGAATCCCCCGACCATGGCATCTATTGTTTTTCTTAAATTTAACAGTTTTTGACTCACTGTCAGTGTGATGGCAACCAAAACTCCGGCAAAAGAAGACCAGAGAAGGGCTTTGAATGAGTCTGCCTCACCAATGATATGGGATAGTTTTGCACCAAAGCTCAGCCCGGGATTGTGCCAGAGGTCACTGTCCCAGCCTGAGTATATCAGGCCGGTAATTGTGCCAAAAACAATGACCAATACTGGAATCAGCGCATTGTAAGATGCAGATTTTTTGACCTGCTTCTCTGATGTCTGTTTTTGATTGCTGTCGGTGATGCCTTTGCGTGCATTCATCTCAATCTTAAACATGGGGCCGAAATCACGGCGCGTCATTACTATCATCAAAACAAAAATCAGAGCCATGATGGGATAAAATGAATATTTCAGGGAGGCAAAGAACACGCTGTAAGGATTGGTATCTAAACCGATGGTGGAAATACCATCCTGAATGTAAGACAATTCTGCTCCTATCCATGTGGTGATAAAAGCGATGGACGCAATCGGAGCTGCTGTGCTGTCAACAATGAAAGCAAGTTTTTCCCGCGATATTCTTAGCTTATCAGTGACATTGCGCATGGTGTTGCCCACAACCAGAGTATTGGCATAATCATCAAAAAATATGGCCAGCCCCATCAGCCAGGTGACAAGCTGCCCCGAGCGGGACGTTTTTGCCCGTCTGGATAAAACTGCGACAATCCCTCGCATCCCGCCGTTTTTTGTGATAATGCCTACCATACCGCCAATCAACATGGAAAAAACAATAATGGATAAGTGTCCGGCATCATTCAGGGCCTGAATGATATATGTGTCTATTAAGCGTAAAATGGCATTCAGCAAAGACTTGTAGAATGACACATACTGGTACATGCTGATGATGAATGTCCCGCTGAAAATTCCCAGAACCAGGGCGGAAAAGACTTCTTTGAATATCAGGGCAAACAAAATGGCTATCAGAGGAGGAATTACACTCATCCATAAAGGAATTGGCCTTACATTACAAATATAGGTTTGCCTGCCACAGGTAAGCCGGAAGCTTTGTTTTCTGTGAAAACGATGGGTGAGTTCCGCCTTGCCATTGAGGAAATTCAGGTATTCAACTTCTCCGTTTACCCGTACACGACCCTCTTCAGAGTAGTCGTGCATCACTTCACCATCTTTGTATAGTACAATGTTAATATTTACATCGGTATTACTGACAATGATATCCGGAAGTGTAACACGCATGCTGTCAGGGGAAGCAGTGCCGGCAGACAGGGAAGGTGTTGCCAGTATACCTGTCAGGAAAAAACTAAGGATTAGTATGCTCCGCATCGCCCTGTTCATCTTCTCAGGTTTTCAGGATTGTAAATAAGCCCAGTATGCCCCTGTGTGAAAATTTTCGCTCTGCGATGATGACCATGCCGCTGTTTTCCAGTGCATTGCGTAAACGCCGAAGGGAATACAATTTGACCCATGGTATCAGCCTGAAAGCCCTGCCCAAAAAACCTTGCGTAAATGCGATGAATCCATTGATGCCTCTGATGCTGGCATAACAATTTGTGAAAATGATTATCAGGCCGTTGGGTTTGGTGATGCGTTTGGCTTCCATAAGCAATGCCTGGGGAGAATACGAATGATGCAGAACATTGCACAACAGAGTGACATCTGCTGCCTGGGGAGGTAGACCTGTGTAATGCATGTCTGCCATTGTAAAGGTGATGTGCTCATGCAGACCTTTTCTTTTTTTTGCTCTGGCCATGGAAATCATCCCCTCAGAGCTGTCAATGGCTGTGATGGAGGCTGCTATATCGGCCAGACTGTAGGTGACAAGGCCGGTGCCGCACCCAAGATCCACAACACTGCAACCTTTGTCAATGCTTTGCCTTATCAAATCAATGCACTTGGCATAAATCCGGCTTTTGCCGTAAGCGTTTTTCTTGTCATAAACTCCTGCACGCCTGTCCCAGTATCGGTTGTTGTTTTTGTTTAGCATCAGTAACCCCGGTTGAAAGCAGTGAATTTGTCAACATGCACTTTCATTACCCTTACGCCGCGAATGGCAGGGTCGTTATAACTGAAAGATTTCCCGGTGTATTGAATCATGACCTCATTCATACCATCGATTTTTTCCTGATGATCCGTGATGTCCTCAAGGCGGCCGTATGCCAAAACTGAGCGAAACTTCATCGAATAGGAGCAAGCCACTTTTTCATGCCGTATGTTCATGGCTTCATCCACATAAAAGACAATACATACCTTATTGTTTTTGGTGAGAAAGTCAAACTTTTTGCCTGTGGGAGCACTGTGAAGATAAATCACACCATCACGATACCCAAAGTTCATCGGAACAGCATAGGGTTCTTCTCCGTCAGTCATGCTGAGTGTGCATACATCAGCTTTCCGGATAATTTCATTAATTTCTGCCTGTGATTCTGTTTTTATTTTTTTCATGTGATACCTTTTGGTCGGCTAAAAATAAGAAAGAATTACGGGTTTATGAAATATCAGGCAGGCAAAAGAACATAACTTATGAGCCTGCAATTTTGAATTATACCACGTATTGCCGTTTTACGTTGTCCGGGAAAATGATATGTGTGTGGGAAGCCTTGTCAGGCCTTGATTGCAGGATTTCCTGCAAAAACAACCTGAAGCAGGAATGAAAATGAATGTTTTCTTCCTGCTTTCAGAATCATTGCTACTTTATGTAAACTGACTAAGCCTCTGTATTAAGATTTGTCATCTCATCAGTAATGACAAAATCATAGTCGGGATACTCATATATAGGAATGCGTGGCTCGGTTTCACCAATCGAGTAACCAAATACATTGTCATACTCCTCTTTATCTTCACCCATAGCCTCAAGTTGGTCAAGGTAGGTGTTCATGGATTTGGATTCAATGATTACCACGCGACCCATTTTGTCGATGATCGGTGAATGCCGGCGGTTGCTGTCATGATCAAATTCCAGGATTCTGCGTCCGTCCCGTGTGATGCCAATAACCCGGTAGGTGAGGCTTTTGCCAACGCCCGGCATATTGAGGACGTTCCGGTCAGTGGCCAGAAAAGGAATGTTTTCTTCCTTGCGAAGGGAATCAATCTGCTCTACCATGTTTTCGGCATGCAGAGGAAATTGTTTGATTCGTTCATAATGTTTTTCAGGTATCCGGCCAAGGTCTTTTTCTTCAATCTGCTCCTGTACTGCACGGGCATTGGTAGCAAATTGTGATGAATTCTCCATAAATCCTTTAACAGAAAAGGTGTAATAGGTGAGGATACCGATATCATTCAGTACCTCACGCAGCTTGGCTGTATGTCCCCGTCGTGAGGCTGCTGTAGTAAATACCAGTTGGTTGGTTACTGTCCAGCCTGCGGAAATGAGTTTGTCAAAAGCTGATTTGGATTCTGGTGTGATTTCCATGGGTGATTCCACATGTGTTTGTATCACAAACTGCTTGATGCCGATTGCTCTGGCCTTTTCCTTGAAATCGCGAAGAACCCTGATCAGGTCGTCAGTGATTCTTTGAGGCAGATAAAGCGGCATTCTTGTGCCCAGCCTTACCCTGACAATTTCAGCATATTTTTCACTTTCCGGACGATTCTTGTTGGCCTCTTTCTTCCTGAGTGCCATCTGGTATACAGATTCTAAGATGCGACCCATGGATTTGTCGCTGCTCATCAGGGCATCGCCTCCGGTGATCAGAATATCCCGCAACTGGGTGTCTTCCTCCCAGTATTTCAGGTAGCGTTCAAGCCGTTCTGTCCATGTTTCATCTGGTCGGAGCTTATCCAGATTAAAATTCAGATTGCCTCGTTGGAAATCATACATGCGCTGACAGCTTGAACATAAACCACCGCAGGCACGACCTACCGTTTCAGGGATCAGGATGGCCACCTCGGGGTACCTCCGGTGAACAGAATGGCGTGATGGCAGTATCCAGCCAGCAGCATTGGGTTTGCCCGGCTCAACAATATCTTCCTTTTCCCAGGCCACAATATGTCCGAATTCATGCACAAGCTGTTCTGAATACAACACATATTGCCGTATGGCCAGATCTGCTCCTATGGCGAAATCCGGAGCATGAACATTCAGCAAAGACAAATAGTATGGATTGACAAAAAATGGAATTCCGGCTTTTTTTGCCCGCTCCAACAATTCCATGGTGTCTGTGTCCAGACTGTTGTCCAGCATTTCGTTGAGAAGTTTAGGACTGCGGATGGCAAAGCGAAGATGAAAAACGGATTTGTTCCACCAGTCCAGCATTTGATTGTACTTCTGATTGTCTGACATATCCGGATCAAACCGGTATTTTTTATCTTTGATTTCTCCGGAATCTATTTTCTCAATGAAGATCCTGATGATTCTGTCACGATTTTTTTCCCTTTGCTCAATGATCCTGCTGTCAAGTCCGCTGGGCCATCTGTCCATCCACTTAAGCACCTGCTCCTTGCTGTATTTCTTTCTGGCAGTTTTTCCACTCATCTGACGGAAAAGGTACATCATATCCCTGAAAAAATCTGGTTTGGCGCCGCCTGTACCTTTTTTATGCGCCAGCCACAATAACCTGACAGGATGATTGGCAACTTTTTTACCGCGAAGGTTGCCATCTTTAAAATAACTGTCCGCATGTTCAATGTAATCAAGAATTCTGATGGCGGCATAATCCTGCCAGCGGAGTTTGTCAAAATACTCCCTGCCTTTTACCTTCTTTAAATAATAATCCATGGCAACCTGTGATTCACTGAGAATTGACATGGCCCAATCCCTGAAGCTTTCAGTAGCTTCTGTCTCTGTTTCAGCCTTCTCCAGAATGTCCCGTACAATGGGATTCTCCTCAAGAAGTTGATGCAATAATTTGTGTGCACGTGGATTCAGTGCTATCTTGTCTAATGTGGAAATATGTGTCATAAATAATCTTTTTTTTACTCAGATGTTGAAAATCAATAAGATTAACAAACAAAGCTTGCTTATTGTTGAATTCGGATATTGGCTGGTGGGTTTATGAATGATCAAAAATCAGCCAAATTACTTGCATCTACCACGGTCCGGCCTTGTTCGAATACAAGTCGCCAAAACTCTTTCTCAGATATGTCCGCGGGCATGATGCTGATTGATGCATTTATCCGTTTTTTCTCAAAAATTGGCACAATATTAAACATTTATTCTGACAAATCCAATCATACATCCGTCTCCAGTACATAACCGTCCCTGCGGACAATCATCGGGCCTTCCCAAACATTTTGTACGCCAAGTACTTTGGGGATATACAGTGAGCTTACAATTCGGTAAGCTGTTCCACTGACAGGGATGGGTACTTCCTGTCCGTTTTTTATCATAAACTGAAATGCCTGCCTGACAGGAATGTTCTGGCTGCTTCCCTTGTCCAGAATGCCTGCCATATAATAGAGACTGCGTATTCCCACAGAAATGAATTCGCCTGCAGCACTGCCGGCTGCGCCATGAAGGCAGGCTTTGGATGCTACAAAACCCGGAAATCCTTCAATGGGAATGTCTTCAGCAGCAGAACCCAAATATACAAGGGTTTCTTTGAGCACAGGCATGAGCTTTTTGCTGATTTCCAGCGGGGCAAAACAGTTGACCTGCATCATATCATCAACACCAGGAGAATTTTCGTATGCAGGATTCTCTGATATCCCTGCAGCATGAACAAGGTAATTGATCTTGTTGTATCCTTTCAGAATTTCATCAATAAATTCATTGGTTTCTTTTTCACTGGTGAAATCTGCAGAAATGATGTCTGCTTTTACACCCAGGTTTTTAGCAGCAGATGCCAGAGCTACAGCTCCGGTTTTATTGCCTGCATGATGAAGGATCAGACTGGCACCACGCCGGGCAAGCTCCATGGCAATTTCAGAACCCAGGGCCCCTGTACTTCCGGTTATCAGGCAGGTTTTGCCGCTAAGCTCATTGCGATGCAGGATTTTTGCCGGCTTGTTTTTTCTGTCGGGTACAAGATAGGCAAATGCTCCGTATTTTCCGCCCACACCTGCCACAGTGCTGAGTATCTTCATCCCCGGTCGGAGCCTGTTTTCATTGCTGAGCATGGACAAGCTGATGGGAACTGTGGAACCTGAAACATTGCCGAATTGTTTCTGAGCATCAAGAAACAACTGCCCGCTATCTATGCCAAGCTCCTCTGCTGTGGGCAGTAAAATGGCACTGCCGGTCTGATGGGGAACAAAATGATCAATATCCGGTGCCTGCCAGTGCAAATGGTCCAGCATTTCCTTTCCGCTTTTTGCCATGTTGACAATGGCTCTGTCCTTGATCACAGAATCCTCCATATACAAATGCCCTTCCTTATCAACACCCACAAAATCCACCATTTGCATGTCCTGGTAATTGCTGACAGACAACAAACCGTATTTTTCTTCAGCCTCTTCCCGGCTTAGAACCACAGCTGCGGCTGCATCGCCAAAAGTTACAAACGGAACAAACTTTGTCCGCTGGGTCAGAAAGTCGGACATGGTTTCGGTGTGTGCAACCACAACATGTCTGGCCCCGGGATTGTTGGCCAGATATTCAATGGCATGTTCAAGGTTAAGATTGAAGCCGGAACATCCGGATGCCAGCGTGAAAGCGGGATTTGTATTGTCAAGATCGGTGAAATGGGCTTTTATGGTAGCTGCCAGACCTGGTGCCTGCTCATGCGGCGATACAGTACTGACAAACCATGCAGATATATCCCCCACACTCAGGCCGGCATCCATGATGGCATTTTGTATGGCCTTGACCCCCAGTTCAAGCGATGTTTCTGCATAAAATAACTTCTTTCTCGCTGGAGGAAAGGGTGAAACATGATGTCGTTTGAAAAAACCCATTTTGTATCCGGCAAAATAATCAAAAGGAGATACGTTTGGATGTTCTTTCAAAAAACTCTGATAATTGCGGGACTGAATGATTTTATCCTCTCTGAAACCTCTCAGATAGTGCTTCCTGATAGCATCCATGATATCAGCATTGCTGATCTCATATGCGCCGGCTGCATGTCCGTATCCGCTGAATATGTAATTTCTCATATCAAATCCTCCTTGTAATATGCATCCCTTCTAACCATCAGGGCACCTTCATACCCCGCTTCAACACCATGAACCTTTGGAAGATACAGTGATTTAACAATGCGGTCTGCAATTTCCTCTGCCGAAATAAGCTCTTTTTGTCTGATGGCAAGCATGGATGCACTTTTCTGTGCTTCGTTAAGCTTGCCAACCATGCCGGTGTCAATGATGCCGGGCATGTAATAAACAACCCGCTTGTTTTCCCTGTAATACCGCTTGGCCAGGTCAACTGCATAGGCATGCAGTGCACGTTTGGAAGCAACATAGCTTGAGGATCCCGAAAACATGGCATCCTCTGCTACAGAGCCAACAAATAATACGGTTTCTCCTATGCTGTCAAACAATGACTCGATGATGATGCGCGCTGCCCGATGATTGACGTGTTCAACACTGTTCATCTCGTCATGACTCACTTTTGTGGCACGACTCAGGCTGCCTGTGGAAGCTGCATTGTGAATGAAGTAGTCGGGTTTTATTCCCAGCTCCTTTATACCGGCTGCCATCTGTTCAACTTCTTCTGACTGGCTTAAATCAGCAATGGCAAAACGGATACTCTCCTCTTTTCCTGCGTATTTTTTATGCAACATTTCGGCTTTATTCTCATTTCTTACATGCAGAATAAGTCTGGCCTTATGCCTGAGTAAATTGTCAATGGTCTTTTCCGCCAAATCACCGGTAGCACCCGTGATGAATACGGTTTTGTCCTGCAGGTGACTGCCATTTGAGCTGAATTTGGTTTGTCCGGGAACAATGTATGAAAAACCTCCGTATTCTCCACCAAGTCCGGCAACGGCGGTCAAAATATGTTGTCCGGCTTTGAGTTTTCCTTCTTTATTTAGCTGATAAAATCCTGCCGGAACCGATGCACCGGAAAGATTACCAAGTGAAAGCTGTACACCCTGATAACAAACTGAAGCTGGAACGCCGGCCTGCTCAGCTACTGAGCCAACAATGGCATGTCCTGTCTGATGCGGAATGAAAATATCGTAATCTTTTGCCTGTTTGTTTTCCTGTTCTGAGATTTCCCGGATCACGCGTAGCATGTTTGGGACAGCCCGGCTTTTAACCACCCGTGGCTCCATATATAAATCTCCGGATTTGCCGGCACCAAGAAAATCCAGCATCCGCAGGTCTTCGTAATTGCGTGTGTGCTGTATTCCCTCAGCTTTGTTGCCTTCCTTCCTGGACAGAACTACTGCTGCTGCAGCATCACCAAAACTTGTGACCGGTACAAAATCATCTTCATTGACCAGCAATTCGGACATTACCTCTGTGTGAACAATCAGGATATGTTTGATCTCCGGCTGGCTTCTCATTTTTTGTATGGCCAGTTCAATATTGATGTTGAACCCCACACATGCTGATGTAAGACTGTGGGTAGGTGTCTGATTGCTGTATGGCACAAAATAACATTTCAGGGTAGCTGCAAGTCCGGGTGCCATTTCATGGGCAGTAGCAGTGCTTGCCATCCACATATCAATGTCATCAGGAGAGATACCGCAATCATCAATGGCTTCACTGCTTGCTTTGATGGCCAGGTCAAGGCTGTTGTCTGCACGTTTGTATGCATGTTTGACGGGAGGAAAAGGTACAACATGTGAACGCCTGACAAAACCCATCTTTTTTTCAGCCATAAAGGCAAAAGGGCTGAGTTTACCTCCCGATTTTTTGTATTTCTGATAGGATTCTCCGGAGGCTACACGTGCTTTGTTGAATCCGGTAAGAAAGCCGTCTTCCAGCGCATTTTCAATTTTTTCATTGCCAATTGAATGTCTGCCCGGGGATAAGCCAAATCCTGAAAATATAAAATTATCCATATCAATTTTCCTTGTTTTTCCGGGCAAAAAAGGCCTGGATTTTGTCGCGGCCTTCTGCTTCCAGTAGCGTGCCAAAAAGACGCGCCTCCTGCTCAAACGCCCGTGCACGGGATTCTCCCGATGTCATGTGGTCATTGTCTTTAATGTGTGCTTTGATGCTTCTCAGGGTTTCGCTGGTGTATGACTGAATTTTTTCCCTGTACTTGTTTTTGAAAGACTCCAGTTCGCCGCCTTTTACGATGTCCTGAACATATCCTGCCTGCCTTGCTTCTGAAGCAGTATATATTTTGTTTGATGTTAAGGCATAAAGCAGCTCAGAGCGGTTTGTTTTTTCCATGAAACGAATGGTGCCACCTCCTGCAGGGATGATGCCGTATCGCATTTCCGGTAAAGCAAATTGAGCTTTCTCGCTTGCTATACATACGTCGCAACTGATGGCCAGTTCAAGTCCGCCGCCAAAGGCAATGCCATCAACCAGACTTACCGTAAGAAAAGGCAGGTCTTCAATGCGGTTGAAAATCCAGTGAATCCAGCGGGCAGCTTCCCTTGCTTCTTCTTCTTCCATTTGTCCCATGTAATGCAAATCCCCACCTGCCGAAAATGCCGATTCCGCACCCGTGATGAAGAGACAATTGATTGTATCATTGTACTCAATGACTGAAACAGCATGATTCAGTTCCCTGAGTAAAACCGAATCCATAGCATTCATCTTTGATGCCTTGTTTAGCTGGATTTCGGCAATCCCGTCCTGCAGGGAGAAACGGATAAACTGATATTGCATAGTCAGAAATTTTTAATCAAAGATAGAAAATTCATCATTAAACTCAAACGCTGAGGCCGGGATGGGAATTATCAATCCATGTCTGAAAAGTCTTATTTATTTCTTATTTTTATGCTTTAATAACAAATATATTTTGATTATGACTTTATTACTAAAAAATATTAAATCCCTGGTTGGAGTGGAAGAAAATCCCGTGCTGCTAAAAGCCGGAAAAGATATGGATCGCGTTGATACCATTGATCATGCCTGGTTACTGATTGATGGTGAGGATATTAGGGATTTTGGCAGTATGGATAAAATCGCAGACAATAAAGCCGTGGCCAGTGCACGTAAAGAAAACGTGGAAGAAATTGACCTGAGCGGGAAACATGTGTTCCCTGCTTACTGCGATTCTCATACCCACCTGGTGTTTGCCGGTAGCAGAGAGATTGAATACGTGGATAAAATTAAAGGCCTCAGCTATGAAGAAATTGCAAAACGGGGCGGTGGTATTCTGAATTCTGCCAAACTGCTGCACAATACCGGTGAAGATGAGCTGTTCAGGCAGTCGGCAAAAAGACTTGAAGAGATTATGTATCAGGGAACAGGCGCTGTGGAAATCAAGAGTGGTTACGGACTCAATCCGGAAGATGAACTGAAAATGCTCAGGGTCATCAAACGACTGAAAGACCTGAATACGGTTGAGGTAAAATCAACTTTTCTCGGTGCCCATGCTGTACCCGCAGAATATAAAGGAAAGCAGTCTGAATATGTTGATATGGTGATTAATGAAATGATTCCTGTGGTGGCATCAGAAGAACTTGCTGATTATATTGATGTCTTTTGCGACCGGGGTTTCTTTACTGTAGAAGAAACCGACCGCATCCTGAATGCCGGGATGAAATACGGTCTCAGGCCAAAAATTCATGCCAATGAACTTGCCAAATCAGGTGGAATTCAGGTTGGTGTAAAATATGCTGCACTTTCTGTTGACCACATTGAATATACAGAAAAAGAAGAAATGCAGGTGCTGATGGACTCGGATACGATGCCTACAGTATTGCCCGGCGCCGCCTTTTTCCTGAACATGCCGTATGCACCTGCCCGTGAAATGATTGATTATGGCTTACCTGTGGCTTTCGCTTCTGATTACAATCCGGGATCATCACCAACCGGAAATATGAAACTGATGAATTCTTTTGCCTGTGTAAATTATCGGCTGACACCTGATGAAGCTCTCAATGCTACAACCATCAATACGGCTTATGCTATGGGCCTGAGTGAGGAGTTCGGGAGTATTGCCAAAGGCAAAAAAGCCAGCCTGTACATTAGCAAAGCAATTCCAACACGTCATTTTATGCCATATGCTTATGGTAGCAACCTGATTGACAAGGTGATCGTCAAAGGTAAAATGATGTAGAACGGATCCCGTGTTTGCTTTTTTTTGTTATTTTATTGGATAAAGAAAGTTTTCTTAAGTTATTGGTAGACTGTTATAAAAGCGTTAACAAGCAATTACAAACGAATGATAAACGAAAGGAAATGTTTTTTAACCGACTCCGGCTTTTTTCCTGCCTTATGTTTGCAGTGAGCTGTTCGGGAAAATCCCTGCAGTTGACAAAAAATGTAAACTTAAAAACTATTGTTATGAATAATTTAGTAAATCGCGTTGTATTGATTGGAAACCTGGGTACAAAACCCGAACTGAGAGAATTTGCCAATGACAAATGTGTTCTGAACATGAATCTGGCCACCAACGAATATTTTAAAGATGGTGATGGAAACAGGCAGGAGAAAACCACATGGCATCGTGTAGTTGCATGGGATAAAACTGCTAAATTCCTTGCAGATAAATGCCGGGCCGGTTCAAAACTGATGGTGGAAGGCAAAATTCTGAATAAGCAGTGGGAAAAAAATGGTGAAAAGCGCTATGCCACAGAAATCCGTATGAATGAATTCATGTTGCTTGACAACAAAAAATAGAATTGCCAGTGATTATCAAAAAAAGGCTGTCTTTCCGGACAGCCTTTTTTTTGGTGTCCAAATCAGCTTTCACTATGATCCGGTGATTCGTACCTCAGGGGTATAAAGAAAACCAGGCGCCCTTTGGGGGGACGCCTGGAAAACCAATTAAACTAACTTAACCATTACAATTATTGCCTGCTATAGGCGTTAAGTACATATATAACATCAGAAGATTGTTTTTGTTGTGTGATATTTTGCGAAATGATACGAAACACTTCAAATATAATACAAGAAGTTCCTGATGGTATTTAACATGTGCTTTTGTTAAGGTTTGATATTGGCATTTTCTGCCTTATTTTTACCAAAAGGAGTGTGCAGAACAGGATGCGAACTTTATTTATTCCCGGGGATCAGCAATGAAGCATCACCATAACTCAAAAACCGAAAATCATTGCTTAGCGCATACCGGTAAACTTTTTTCCAGTCCTCACCAATGTAAGCGGCAATCAGCAAAAGGAGAGTAGATCCCGGTTGGTGAAAGTTTGTAATCAGGCGGTCCGGGATGAGGAATGGAAAACCCGGGGCAATCATGATACTGGTTTTTCCCTTGATTTCCTCAATACCCAGCCTCTCCATTTCTTTGAGCATGAAATGCAAAATTTCCGACAGGCTGATGTTTTCCGGCCGGTCATAGGCTTCCCACTGGCTGATGTTTTGTGTTTCCTGCAAAGATGTTTTCCCTTCCATGGCATTGATGCCTGCCTGCAGCAGCGATTCAAGCCCCCGCATGCTGGTTGTTCCAACAGCTGTTACCCTTCCCTGGTATTTTTCCAGGGCTTCTATAAGATTCCGGCTTGCATAAAAATATTCTGTGTGCATGGGATGGTCCCCGATGGTATTGCTTTTTACCGGCTGGAAAGTTCCCGTGCCAACATGAAGGGTGATGTGTTCGGTATGAATGTTTTTTGCCTCTATGGCATGCAGGCTCTTGTCAGAAAAATGAAGCCCTGCTGTCGGTGCTGCAACAGATCCTTCTGCCTGTGAATAAATGGTTTGGTATCTGTGTCTGTCAATGGCTTCGCTTTCCCGGTTAAGATAGGGGGGAACCGGAGTAAGTCCGCTGTGTTCCATGATACTGCCAAAATTTATCCCCTCCTCATTCCACGTGAATTCAACCTCGTTGGTCTTTTCACCGCGTTGGATCAGCTCAGCCTGCAATCTGAATTTTGTTTTGTCAATCTTCAGTTCCGTACTGAGTTTTCCGGTTTTCCATTTTTTGAGATTTCCGATGATACATTTCCAGCGGCATTTGCCTTTTGAAAGCAAAACCTGGCTGTAATCATCTGTATCTGCAGGAGAGAGACAGAAAATCTCAATTCTGGCTCCCGTATCTTTATGGAAAATCAATCGGGCATTGAGTACGCGGGAATCGTTCCATACCAGCAGTGAGTTTTCAGGAAGCATGCCGTGAATTGAACTGAAGCTTTTGTGTGAGATTTCTCCCTGCTTGTAGATCAGTAATTTTGAGGCATCCCGATGCTCAAGGGGATAACGTGCGATTCGCTCATCCGGCAAATCATAGGTATAGTCTTCAATCTTTATTACCTTTGGATTCTCCATAATGTGCAAAATAAGTGAAAAATTATATAATATGAGCAAAACAGAACAATACAAACCCGGTGATAAAGTGAGATTTTTGAATGATGTGGGCGGTGGCATGGTAAAAAGGATACAAAAAGATGGCAGTTTGATCATTGAAACACAAGATGGCTTTGAATATCCGGCCGATGCCGAAGATTTGGTGCTGATAGAGCGGGGTGCTGAAAGTATGACACAAAAATCAGCAGGCGACAATACCCGCGTTCCTGAGCCTGAAAAAATGAAAGTGGAGGAAAACAGAAGCTCTTATCACATTTTGCTGGCATTTATCCGGGATGATAGTCTGCATAAAGTGAATGTATTTCTCATCAACGATTCTCCCTATTATTTGAATTTTGCCTTGTATCAGACAAAGGATAATGCTTATAAACTGGTTTCACAGGATGTGCTGGAGCCTGATACAAAAATAGAACTGTTGTCCGTTAGTGACAGAGAACTAAACGATTTCACCAGGCTTTCCATGCAGGGATTTTTTACGGGAAATAAAATGGAATCCCTCAAGCCGGCCATTGAAGCAGAGTTTAAGGTAAAACCTGCTAAACTTATCCAACAGGATTCATACAGTGCCAGTGATTATTTTGTTGAAGACGCCATTGTGCAGAAGCTATACAGTACGGATATCACTGCAGAAGCTGATATTAAAGAAGTACTTTCAGAAAAAGAAATTCAGGAGAAGTATGATTTTGAAAAAGCCAGGCGTTCCAAAAAACATCCCGAACCTGTTATCTGGGAGGAAGATCTGCATATCAATGAACTTGTGGAATCTGTCGTTGGCATGTCCAACCATGAAATACTGAATCATCAGATGAGTTATTTTCATGAAGTGCTCAATGAAGCCATCAAAGAGCAGGTCAATGAAGTGGTGTTTATCCATGGCATAGGAAACGGAACGCTAAAAGCTACCCTGAGGAAAAGTCTGGAAAAAGATTACAAACTCTATTATGAAGATGCCTCTTTCAAGGAATATGGCTTTGGTGCAACCAGGGTTTTTCCGATGAGAAAGGCCTGATTTTAGGTTTGTAGATTATTCACTGTTTTCCTGCAGTTGAATACGCTGTAGTTTATTGCTTCGAATCCACCCCTTACTGCCATCAGATAAGGTGATCTGTGTGTAATTGTTCAGGCTGTCGCTAATCTCTACTTTAAGCCCTTCGTGGATTTCAAACAGATTGATTCCGGTTTCTGATGGCGAGCTTTTTACCAACCCGTCCTCAAATACAATGGCCTCATTGTCTGTATGTCTTTGCTTATCAAGTCTGAAAGCAAGCAACAGGCATATGATGCTGATAAACAGTGCTGTGATGGCAATGGATGTAAGAGCTGTTCTTGCACCCGATCTTTTTCTGAACAAGCGCCAGGCGGTAAATGCAATAAAAATGAAAAAGAAAATGATGCTCAGCACTGCCCATGTTCTGAGCTTAAGCCAGTGGTTAAAGGTATCCAGCCAGGCAATAAAAAATAATTCGGGAATGGCATCTATGTCGTCCTGAATTTGTTCACTGGCTACCGTTAAATTGTGCTGAATATCATCGTCGGTAGGATTTAGGCGGGCAGCACGTTCATAGTTAAGTATGGCCGGTCCCAGATCTCCAAGTTTATAATAAGCATTTCCCAGGTTGTAATATATTCTTGCATCGGGGCCTCTTTGCTCCAGCATCTGCTTGTACAACTCAGCAGCAATGGCATATGATTCGTTAGTGTATGCTTGCCGTGCGCTGTCAGCCAGGTTGTTGGCGGAAGCTGAGATCAGCATCATGAAGGCCATTATGAACAAACCAAATCGTTTCATAGTTTTACAGGTTTTGTTCCAGTTTTGTGATTAACGTAACAGCGTATTTGTAAATGCGCTGTGGCTCGGTTTCTGCACTGTCAGGGGCAAAATGAGCATATTCACATTTATCAATGATGGTACGCAGTTTTTCAATCAGATTTTCAGGAATATCACGTTCACGCAGCTTGTCTGTCACACTATCCCGTGAAAGATTTGCTGTATCCATATCCAGTTTGTCGGCTATATAACCCCATAGTGCCTTGATGGTTTCATTGTAGAATTCTTTGTCATCGGATTGCATCAATGATTTTGCTTTCTTTAAGCGACGCATGGCCACTTTGTTGGCTTTTTTGTTCCGCAGTCTGGCAACATCCTGGCGTGCTTTTATTTGTTTGCGGCGTAGTAGCACAATGATGCCCAGCAAAGCAAAGGGAAGCAAATAGAACATCCAGAAAACAGTGGTATTGAAAAAGTCGGGAATTTTACTGCTTTTCTTGTCTGTCTCTTTGAGGAAACGGATGTCCGTGGCAATTTCCCTGACATCACTTCGGCCGGTGCCCCGCGCCTGTGGTGTGCTGTCCTCATAATCCGCAGTGCGGCGTACGTCAATTTTGTAATTGCCTGAGCTGTAGGTTTTATATTCTTCTGCTGCCGGATCAAACCAGGCCAGCTTTATTTCAGGAAGTGTATGGGTATCCGGATACCTCGGGATAATTGTATAATTATATTCAATGCTGCCGGTGCTGCCCTGAATACTTTGAGAATAATTGGATTTTACCTCCGGGTCGTATACTTCAAAAATTTCAGGCAGGTTTATGTTGGGTTCACTCAACAGGTTGAGATTGCCTTTGCCGGATATTTTAATACGCAGATTAAAAGCATCATTGACATCTATGCTGTCATGAGACAGGCTTGTTTCCACATTAAAGGTGCCGACGCCGCCATTGAAGCCTGCGGGTTTGCCCGAAGGCAGCCCCCTGATATCCATATTTACACCGGGAATAGGGATTGTTTTGCGTACATTTTCATATTGTGAGAAAAAAGAGTCAAATAAACTGCGTGAATTTCCACCACCCTGTACCTGTTCGCGCATTACCAATTCAAGTTCTCCTTGTGATATACTGAGGTTCCCACTACGCTGAGGATACAGTATCCAGGATGCAAGTTCTGCTATATAATAAGCTTTTCCGTTGTAGCTGCCTCTTTCCAGATGTATTTGTTCAGGCATTTTGTAATCCTCAGCCCAGAAACCGTTAAATTCAGGGAAGGAAATATCCTCAAATCCGGCAAGATTCCGTTCCGGAAGATAAAGTTTCAGACTGGCGTATATCGGCTCTTCCTCCCAGGCACTGTTTTTGTTGACAGTGAGCCTTGCAAAGGGATCTTCACTGCCGGTACTGCTGCCGGATTGCGTGCTCTGTCTTTGTCCTCCTGCCTGTTGTTGGCTGCTGCCGGCTTGCCCGGATTCAATGACATTGATTGTCAGGCTGTTGGATTTGTATTCCTGGCCTTCAATGCTGACTGTTGCCGGTGGGATGGTATATGAACCTGACTCCGGGGCTTTCACTACCCAGGTGTAAGTAAATGTGTGGGTATGTGTAACATTGTTGTTGACAATCCTTGTGCTTGAACTTGTTTGCTGGGTGGGTCCGCTCAAAACCTGAAAATTGTCCATATCAGGAAGCTTCAGATTTCTGCCTTTTTTATTCATCTGGTACTGCAGATAAAAATTCTGGCCTTCTTCAACCACGGTCTTCGCCTTGGCTGTGAAACTTACATCCTGAGCCGAAATACTTCCCGGCCCCAGAATACAGATTATTGCAATAAAGATAAATCGTTTCATTTTGCCTGATCCATGAGATACACAAAATTAGTTATTTCCTGTGATAATACAAGTTCAAATTGCATCAGAAAGAAAACGTACCGGGCTGCATGCTATTTCATTCATTTACTTAAAAAAATCTTAATGTGAGCGCCCCTATGCTTTGATATTCTGTATCAATCTTTTCCACTGGCTCTATTTGTTATTTCCTTTGTTTTTGTGGTATCCGTAGTATGTTTTTCCGGGATTATCCGTAAATTAATTGTTATCTTGGGGGCTCAAAGTATGCAAAGCAAAATAAAAACGAACGTGTGGAAAACATCAGAAAACTTATAGTAAGGGAGTTTGGCCGCGAAGCTGAGGAGCTCATACCACTGAAGCAGTCCGGTTCAGACAGAAAATATGTCAGGTTCAGAATTGGAAATCAGACCGGCATGGCTGCCGAGAATCCCAATGTACGGGAAAATATTGCATTTTTTCAAATGAGCAGGCATTTCAGAGACAAAGGAATAAACCTGCCTGAAGTGTATGCTGTCTCTGAAGACAAAACCACTTATCTCCTGCAGGACCTCGGTGATACCTCACTTTTTCAGCATTTATCTGATAAGCGTGAAGGTGAAACAATCCATCCGGAAACATTGGCATACTACAGGCAGGCTCTTGATCAGCTGTCGGAAATGCAAACCCGTGCAGCAGATGGCTTTAACTACGATCATACATGGCCGGTCCGTGAATTTGATAAGCAGGCAGTCCTCTGGGATCTGAATTATTTCAAATATTACTACGCCCGTTTATCACAAGCCCCTTTTGATGAGCATGCCCTGGAGAAAGATTTTCATGCACTGGCTGATTTTTTGTTGAAGGCTCCTTCAGACTTCTTTATGTTCAGGGATTTCCAGTCAAGGAACATTATGATACATGACAAGAAAGTCTGGTTTATCGATTACCAGGGTGGGAGGAAAGGTGCCCTGCAGTATGACGTGGCATCCTTACTGTGGCAGGCAAGGGCACAATTGCCTATCGCCGTCAGGAACAAACTTCTCTCATCTTACCTGAAATCTCTGGAGCAGCGAATACCTGTTAAGCAAGGTGATTTTATGATGTACTATGAGGCATATGTGCTCATCAGGGTTTTGCAGACTCTCGGGGCCTATGGTTTCCGGGGATTGTATGAGCAGAAAAGCCACTTTATTCTCAGCATTCCGCTGGCCATGGATAATCTGAGATATATCAGGCAAAACTTTTCATGTCTGGATGAATATCCTGAACTCCGGAGCCTCACAGGCAAGCTGCTGGATGATACATATCAGCTATGGCAGGGCAGCACAGCAACATCAGGCAAACTGCGTGTGCAGATTATGAGTTTTTCATACAAAAAAGGACTTCCCCGCGATTTCTCAGGTCATGGTGGTGGCCATGTGTTTGACTGCAGGGCCTTGCACAATCCGGGGCGATATGATGAATTCAAAAAACTTACCGGTAAGGATCAGGCTGTGCTTGATTTTCTGGATAAGACAGAGGGCATGCAGGATTTTATGAAAAATGTCATACAGATTGTTACCCAATCGGTGGATACTTACAGGCGCAGAAAGTTTGATTTCCTTTCTGTCGCATTTGGCTGTACCGGCGGGCAGCATCGCTCAGTGTATGCTGCAGAAAAAATGGCAGACTTTCTGAAAAACAATTATTCTGTTGATATTGTTATCCATCACAGAGAACAGAAGCATCTGAATCATGAGTAAAAAAGCCTGTGAGAAAAAGAAATATACAACACCTGAGAATCCACTCCTGTATTGTAAAAAATGTGGCAGGAAAGCTGTGAAAAAGAAAAAGCTTTGCAAGCCAAAAGCACTTTGAAATAGACAAGTATGAAGGCTATGATATTTGCCGCAGGTTTGGGAACCCGCCTGCATCCGCTAACAGAGAACAAACCCAAAGCCCTGGTGGAAGTCAGGCAAAAACCCATGCTCGGACATTTGCTCCACAGGCTTGCAGAATTTGGCATACGGCATTTTGTGGTGAATGTTCATCATTATGCAGACCAGATTGAAGATTATCTTGCCCTGCCGGAGTTTTCAGCTTATCATATTCAGATTTCTGATGAACGTGATGCCTTGCTGGATACAGGCGGAGCTCTGGTGAAAGCACGGCCATTGCTCAGAGCTGATGAGCCGGTACTTGTCCACAATGTAGATGTGTGGTCTCAGATAAATATCCGGCTTCTGATTGATTTTCACAATGCAAAAACAGCCCTTGCCAGCCTGGCAGTGAGCAGGCGGGAAACCAGTCGCTATTTATTGTTTGATCATCACCGGAAACTATGTGGCTGGAAAAATGTAAAAACCGGAGAAATCCGCATGAGTCGTAATGACTGTCTGATGAAACAGTACCTGGCATTTTCGGGGATTCAGGTCTTGTCCCAGGATTTTCTGGATATGATGGAAGACAGGGGAAGCTTCTCCATCATTGATGAATATTTGCGCCTGTCAACAGATTTCGAAATTTTGGGATGGGAGCATGATAAAGCGTACTGGATGGACCTGGGGCGGCCGGAAATGATTACGCGGGCTAATCGTACAGACTGGTAGAGCCGAATCGAATTATTTGATATGCTCAATCAGCACTTTTATGATCATGTCACGATTTACCGGTTTGGCAATATAATCATCAAAACCGGCTTCCATTACCCGCTGCCTGTCGTTGTCTTCCGCATATGCGGTTAGTGCAATGATGGGAAGGTCAGGCTTAAGCTTTCTGATTTCTTCAAAAGATTCATATCCGTTAAGAACAGGCATTTTTAAATCCATCAGGACAGCGTCAAAATCCTGTTTGCGAATGCATTCTATCGCTTCATAACCATCCCTGGCATGGTGACATGTGATTTTATAACGTTTCAGCAATTCTTTAATGTAATAGTAATTGTCAACAATATCCTCAGCCACCAGTATGTGTTTTCCTTTCAATTGTTCTTTCTGCTTGTTTTTGTTTTGCTCCGGTTCAGATTCACTGGTTTCTCCTTTGCTGTCAATACTGTCCGGCAAAATGGTGAAATAGAATCTGCTGCCTTCACCTTCCTTAGACTGAACGCCTATTTCACCATCCAGCATATCAACATATGCTTTGGCAATGGATAAGCCCAGGCCTGTGCCTGAAATCGGGGCGTTAAGCCTGCTCTTTCCCTGTACAAAACGCTCAAATATTTTGTCCTGTTGGATTTCAGGTATCCCGGGGCCGGTGTCTTCAACAAAAAACTCAATATAGCCGCCCTTTAAGGTGTAGCCAAAGCTGATCAGCCCTGTTTCAGTGAATTTAGCGGCATTGTTGATTAAATTGCTTAGAATTTGTTTCAGTTTACCCTGATCTGTGACAATGGTGATGTCGGATTTCGTTTCCGGTAAAATAAGTTGAAAATCTGCCTTCTTGTTTTTCAGGAGCGGCTCATGAAGCTCTTTTACATCAGCAAGAAACTCATGCAGCTTAAACTGACTTTTGTGAATCTCTGTCTGCCCCACTTCAATTTTGGACATATTGATGATGTCTTCAATGATATTCAAAAGTTGCACGGAGGATTTGTGGATAATCTTTACATGTTCACGGTATGGGTTCTCCTCATCCATGTCATTGATAATCAAGTCTGAAAAACCCATAATACCATTCATCGGGGTTCGTATTTCATGACTCAGATTGGCCAGAAAAGCTGTTTTAAGAGCATCAGATTCTTCCGCCGCTTCCTTGGCTTCTTTCAGATGCTTCTCTGTCATTTTTTTATGCTCCAGCTCCTCTTTAAGCGCACTGGTCTTTTTTAATACTTGTTTTTTGAGACTGTATATCCAGACCAAAACAATGGTCAACAGAACCAAAAGAATGATGCCTGCAGGCAATAACCACTTTTTCACGAAAATCATAAATCCATGGCCATTATAGGGTGCGTACCAATCCTTGTAAATGTCTTCATATGTACCGTCCTGTCTTGCCATCAGTAAAGCCTCATTTAGCAGTGCCTGTAAATCTTCATCGCCAGGGACAATGCTATAGCAATAATCCAGGGGAGGAAAAGGAAGCTTCCGGTGGGTCAGATTCTTAATCCTGGAATTTCTCACATAATAGTTTCCCTGAACCAGGGGACAGAAAACAACATCTCCTTTGCCTTTTGCAAGAGCTTGCAGAGCTTCTGTGTAATTTTCAAATTTTATGATATCTCCATTGATTCTCATATCACGCACAATTTCATGCATGATATCACCTTCTTCCACCAGAATGGTTTTGTCCGTAATGTCCTCCAGAGATTTGATATCTGATCCTTTGGGGACAAACATGGCCTGGGAAACTTTATTGTGGGGATTGGTGAAAAGATACAGTTCCTCGCGCTGCTCAGATATGTACATGGAGGTAACATATGTTTTTGATCCCATCCTCATGCTGTCAACTACCACATGCCATGGCATCAGGTCTATAATGATTTCAGTATCAGCATAATCGGCCAGTTGCCGTATCAAATCTATATTGAAGCCATCAGGCTTGCCATTCTCGTTGATGAATTCAAAAGGAGGATATTCAGAATCGCCAATGTAGAAAATCGTGTCGGATTGATCATTAAAGGCATTCACTGTGATGCTTGCGCCGAGAAGGATCAGGCTCAGTAAAAGAAAAAAAACAGATGCTGTATAATTCTTTATCATGACAGATTTAGTTTGTTTGATAAATATACGCAAATTTGGCTTATAAACACTCCTGAACTTGTGTTTTTATTTTTACCTTCCCGTTTTTTCGGTCGATAAGCAGCAAAACCGTTTGTAAATCAGTTGCTGAATGCGTACAGACTGATTTGCTTTGTAAAAGTCTCCCTGCCATACCTGTGAATTTCCCCGCAGGTGCTGTTATGCCCAGATTCATGCTTTGATGCTCTGTCGTTCCAAAACCCTTCAGGTGCAACATGTAACCCTCTGTCCGTATGCTGCTTGTCTGGAGAGAAAGACTGTCACCATGAGCATGGAAAGGTAGGCTGAATTTTTGTATCCTGATGCTGCTCTTGTTAAGTTTCAGGTTATTTCTAAGCAAAGGTAATTTTTGCTGATTTTTTACCTGTAAACCCGGACTGGAAAGATCGCCGGAATACTTTTTCTTTCCGGTCTTTGTCAGGCTAAACAGTATTGGCCCATTGATATTGCGTTCCGAGTATAATCCGAAGCTGAGCTTAACTTGTTTGTCTGTATGATGCAGATGCAGATCATTTTTTGTGGAGATAAGCATGCTGTCATAAAACAAACTGTCCACACGCCATTGCAGGTATCCGTTGAGGTCTGGCCTGGCTATTGCAGGCTTTTTTTCAGATTCCGGAAAAGTAAAACCTGCTCCCGTATGTTTGTGTTTCGGGATGTGCATTTTTTGCTGCCTGATTTTTATGTCTGCTGTGGTTGTTTTGTTTTTAACCAGACTGGCAAACAATCCGCTGATATCTGCACTGCCTTGAAAATCATTCGTACTTAGCATCCACCGGCTGCCTTTATCATCGGCCTGCTGCTTAATCGATATAGCTTTTCCTTTATTGCTGATCTGTGCAGCTACACGGGAACGTCCGGTAATTTTTTCACTGCCGTTTTCCGAAAAGCCGGCATGATATGAGGATTCCCATGTTTCAGGTAGCTGAACACGGGAAAATATGTTCAGATCCTCAGGTTGCACTTTTGCTGTATGAGTAAAACTGTACTTTTTCCCTTCTCTTTCCTGCCTGTAGTCTGAATGCAGCCGGGCATGGGAAGTGCCACTGCGGATCAGGCAAAGCAAATCTGATACACAAACACTGTCTTCAGGCGAAAAGTGACTTCTTCCTTGATATCTGATCATGATGCTGTCAATTTTCCCATGGCTGCTTTTCAGATTGCCTGATAAGCTCAGATCTGTAGTGCTGCTTTTTTCACCGGAAGTGTGATTTCCCACCGAGTGAAAAGCCATCTGTCCGCTGTATTGAACATTTTGCACGGAAAAATCATCCAGGAAAGTGCTGTCAAGCCAGGCATGCCAGCTTATATCAGTCCCCTTGCCTTCTCGCTCTGTAAGTATGACTGAGAAATTCGCCAGCCTCGTATCGTTCAGATTAAGAAAACTGCTGTCCAGATGCCGGAGCTTGCCACTCCTGCTGAGTTTGGTGCCGGCATGTAAGCTCAAATTGCTGTCTTGTTCGTATTTTAGCTCAAGCTCGTAATTGGTATTGGTGGGCTTGCCCCTGATGTGCAGATGCTTTGCTGTAACAGTTCTGCCATGCCTGTGTATGTGTATCGAAAGATCGGAAATATACATGGATGGGGCATTTTTGAATTCAGGAAGCTCCTCAGGTATCTCTATGCTGTCAGTGATTTCCTCCTGTTGGGGATATACATGCATCTGCGGAGACAAGGCGATAAGTTTGTATCTGCTCGGTTCACTGTTGAAAAAGTTCGGAGAGCTGCTTACCAGCAGATATTCTGCAAAAAACAAAGTATCCTCATGATTCTCTTCCCGGGTAATCAGTACATCTTTGATTGAAATGCCAATCTGCCCGTGTTTGTGAATAATCCGTATGCCGGCCCGGGATATATTCCCTGTACCACCGTCATCACCAACAATCTCTGAAATATTCTGGTTCACACTTTTTATCCCGACATAGGCAAGTCCGAATACAAGAATACCAAAAGCCAAAAGAGATAAGTAAAAAATGAGACGACGGGTCTTCATATGAAATGTATTGGTCAAATCCGAAAAAAATGTCAACGGCTGTCAGGCAGCAGAATTATGGCTGCAACAGGGGTAGAATACCGGCAATGATTTTATGCAATGTGCATAACTAATACATTAGGTGCTTTTTGCTGGAATCCCTCCACTCAGCATTGTATTTGCTGTCGGTAAAGTAAATGATCAAATCTGCATCATACTTGGAATCGCAAAGAAAAATCTTCTTGTCAGCATCATACTTGGAGTTGGTGAAATACCATAAGCCTTTGTTGTCATCAGCATCATATTTCGACGATACCTTGTGAACAACAAGATCAGCATCATACTTGCTGTCTGCAACATATACCTGAATGTCTGCATCATACTTCGAATCTGTAGAATAAACTTTCTGAGCCATACTGTTCAGGCTGATCAATACAAAAACAGAAACGGTGAAAATGGTAAATAATTTTTTCATAAATATCTGGTTTTAATTAGTACATCAAATGTTTCTTTTCTTTATTTCTCCAGCCAGCCTCACTGCGGTATTCGGCAAAATATATTTTTAAATCGGCTTGTGAACTGTAATCCACGAAATAAATTTCTTTATCGGCCTCGCTGCTGTAATCACAAAAATACCACATCCCTTCATTTCCATCCGCCTCACTGCGATAATCACACTTGTAGACAATGAGATCTGCCTGACTGCGATAATCCACAACATAAACATTTACATCGGACTGACTCCGGTATTCACAACTGTATACCTTTTGCGCCTTTGCCTGAATGCCGGACATAAATACCATGCATGTCACTATGCCGAAGAATAATGTTTTCATTTTGTTTTCACTAATACGCAAATCTATCGATAAGGTTTTAACACAATGTTAAAAGTAAAACAAATTTTGAGCCAAAAAAATTTTTGTTGTTAACAAAATTATTGTTTACATTTGCCCAAATGGTTAAAGTAAATAGTTAAATGATGTGGTTAAATGTTGTGACAGAGTGAGGGAGTGATGGAGAGATTGAGTGAAGGAGAGACGGAGAGACGGAGAGACGGAGTGATGGAGTGACAGAGTGATGGAATGATGGAGGGATTGAGTGAGTGGGCACTGTAGGCATGCGATTTATCGCATTCCG
>JBKGYK010000025.1:0-38044 GCA_046546095.1 Bacteroidales bacterium | reverse complement strand
TCCCAGCTAGCATTGTTGATGGCTTGCGAACTGGTGCTCAGGTAGGCGCTACCACTTTCAGTATTGTCATACAGCTGCAGCTCATTGGCCGGACTAACCTGAAATTTGCTTGTTTCCCCTGCCCATTCAGGGTTTGAAGTGAAATCTCCATCGGAGAAATCGTCGGTGAATTGTGCTGTTGCTGACAGACAAAAACCAAGTAACATCAATATACTGAACAACTGTTTCATAATGTAAATAATTTGCCGAAAATTACAAAAAAGCATGATATCATTTGCTTAAGATAAGGAAAAGTTTTATGGATGCGGGTGATTATTTACTTTTTTTATCACAAAGTTGTTGTTTCCAGGATTTTCGTATTTTTAAGCAATAAAACTTTGTTGTATGAAAATTGCAGTGATTGGCGCCACCGGCGTGGTGGGAAGTAAAATGCTCCAGGTGCTTGATGAGCAAAACATCATACCGGATGAACTGATCCCGGCAGCATCAGAACGCTCCCGTGGCAGAGATATTAAATGGCGGGATAATATTCTGACTGTGCGCAGCGTAAAAGAGGCACTGGAGGAGAGACCTGATATTGCCTTGTTTTCTTCCGGAGGGGCAAGCTCACGGGAATGGGCAAAATCTTTTACTGATGCAGGTTGCACTGTCATCGATAATTCCTCGGCATGGAGAATGAAAAGTGCAGTTAAGCTGATTGTGCCTGAGGTGAATGGGAATACACTGACAGAGCTTGACAAACTCATTGCCAATCCCAATTGTTCTACCATACAGCTCGTTCATGTGCTGGGACCTTTGCACAAAGCTTATGGTCTAAAGCGCGTTGTGGTTTCCACCTATCAGTCGGTTACGGGCAGCGGCCTGAAAGGGATTGCTCAGCTTGATGTAGAAAGGGCAGGAGCAACTGCTCAGGATCCGGCGTATCCACACCCCATTGATCTCAATTGTTTGCCTCATGGCGGAGATTTTGATGAAAACGGCTACACTTCAGAGGAAATGAAACTGGTGAATGAAAGTCGCAAAATTCTGGGCATTGCCGATCTGAAAATTACCGGTACGGTGGTTCGGGTTCCAGTAAAAGGCGGACATTCCGAATCGGTTAACATTAGTTTTAAGAAAAAACCCGATGTGGCAGAAATTCGTCGCATTTTATCAGAAACGCCGGGTATTGAAGTGCAGGATAATCCTGAAAAAAACCTTTATCCCATGCCGGTTACGGCTGAAGATAAAGATGAAACCTTTGTCGGCCGGATACGAATTGACGAGTCAGCTCCCAACAGCATCAACCTTTGGATTGTGGCTGACAATCTGCGCAAGGGTGCTGCGACCAACAGTGTGCAAATTGCAAAGTATCTCATAGATCATAATCTACTTTGATGGCAAAGCGGTCATTAAAAAAGAGAAGAAAACGCCGGATTAAGCGGGTAATTATTTTATTGGTTGTCTCTGGCTTTGTCATATTGATAACGCGTCCGGACTTCATTCCCCGGGTTAAGCAATTATTTTTTCATTCCGGGGAAGAGCGTATTACTCTTGAGGAAAGCAAATCCCGACTGAGTGAATATTCTGTTTTTGGCCTGGATGTGTCGGAATATCAGGATGTTATTGTCTGGAAAAAACTGGCTCATCAGGAAGATTTGGATTTTGTCTTCATCAGGGCCAGTGCCGGTAAAGACAAGAGAGACAGATATTATTCCTACAACTGGCGTGAAACCGGTCGTATCGGAATGATTCGTGGTGCATATCATTATTACCGGCCCAACGAAAACAGTATTGAGCAGGCCAATAATTTTATCAGTCAGGTGAACCTGTCATTGGGCGATTTGCCTCCTGTGCTTGATATTGAGGATTATTCGGAAATTCAATCCCTCCACCGTCTGAAAACCGGTTTGTTGCGCTGGCTTGAAATGGTGGAAGCGCATTATGGTGTGCAGCCAATTATATACACATATTACAAATTTTATCTTGGTCATCTTGCAGATGATGAGCGGTTTGAAAAATATGTTTTTTGGCTGGCACGTTATGGTAAGCAGACAAAACTTGTAGCTCCAGGGGCTGACTGGGCATTCTGGCAATTCACCCAGACGGGTATCCTGCCCGGTGTTGCCGTTGGTGTAGATTTGAATGTGTTCCGCTATAATATCGCCAGTCTGGAGGCATTGCGCATTCAATGATTTATTGTACTGTTGCATTGCAGAGCCCTGATAAATCTCTGCAAGAGGCCGGGAATGTTGCACAACAGATAGTTTGACTGTACGTCTTGTTATTGCTGACTTACAGGTGTTTTCAGCTTGTTCTGGTTTCCTGGTGATTCAGATGATAATAATCATGGATTAAAACTGACAAAAATCTGGTTTCATGCCAAGGAATTGAATTTAATTTGCCGGCAAAATTGCACATTGATATGAACCTTATTCAACAGACTAAGAACACACGGTTTATCCGTAACAGAACATACGAAGCTTTTATATTTCTGATCATATTCGGCTTGTTTTTTGGTGGGCTGGGATATAAAATGGGCATCACCAACATGCTTAATACACTGATGAATACAGCCTGGGATTTGCTGATGAACACGGTGTTTTTTATTATGGGTATTACCGTTTTGTCAGGTGCCCTGGGAAAACTTATGATAGAGTTTGGCGTGGTTCGATTGCTGGAATTTGTTTTGAAACCACTGATGAAGCCTCTGTATCATCTGCCGGGAGTAGCATCACTGGCTGCACTGATGACATTTTTCTCAGACAATCCTGCCATCATCAGCTTGTCAAATGATAAAAATTTTGCCCGTTATTTCCGGAATTACGAACTGATATCCCTGACAAATTTTGGCACAGCTTTCGGGATGGGATTGATTGTCATTACTTTCATGACCGGGCTCGGATTTTTCTGGCCTGCCATCATTGGGCTGGCCGGAGCTGTAGTTGGCAGCGTGGTTTCCACACGGCTGATGCAGCGCATGATTAAAGGCAAAGTGCCTCAGCGTCCTGATGATGATTACCAGGGTGATGAATCTCAGATTTCTTTCAGAAGTGAGGGTCCGGTGTTCGAACGTGTGCTCAATGCTGTACTCGATGGCGGAAAACAGGGCGTGCAACTCGGACTTGCGATTATACCCGGGGTGCTTATTATCTCAACCATAGTTATGATGGTAACTTTTGGTCCTGCAGATGCTTCAGCAGGCTATGCCGGTTTGGCTTACGAAGGGGTGCCTGTGCTTCCCAGGCTTGCCGGATACTTGTCCGGGGTGTTTTCTTTTTTGTTTGGATTTGAAAGTCCGGAGCTGGTGGCATTCCCGATTACCTCGCTGGGGGCTGTTGGAGCGGCCTTGTCTCTTGTAAAGGCATTTTTGGCCGAGGGCATTGTCGGGGGCAACGAAATTGCTGTCTTTACGGCAATGGGTATGTGCTGGAGCGGTTATCTGAGTACGCATACAGCCATGCTTGATACCCTGGGATATCGCAGACTTACCTCAAAGGCACTATTGTCTCATACCATCGGAGGCCTTGTAGCTGGTGTTTTTGCTCACTATCTGTATGTGATTGTGGGATTGTTTTAACAAAAAACCGCCTTACAGTTTTGCAAGGCGGTTTGTATCGGATTTACGCTTTTTCTCTTACATTTTTCTTTTGTTTCCGGAATTCCATAAACAAGCCTGCAATCAGCAGGAGGAAGAAAATTCCTGTTGCAGTGTGACTGATTGTGTTGCCGATTCTGTATGATGCAGGTTCAAAGCGGAACTCTATTTCATGTTTGCCGGCAGGTACCCGCATCGCGCGAAGGACGTAATTGGCCCGGAAATGTTCTGCTTTTTCTCCGTCAATATACACATGCCATCCCTCGGGATAATATATTTCAGGGAAGACAGCGAGTTGTTCACTGTTACAGGATGATTGATAAGTCATGATTTCCGGATGGTAACTGATCAGGTCGATGACACCCGTACTGTCATAATCAGGTGTAAATCCCTCCAGGAGGTCACCGAAATCCTCGTCTATAACAGCAGTGATCCGGGGATCAATATCCCTGACGGCAACAATTTCTTCATCTGCAGATTCAACCATTTCGAATGAAGGAACATACCAGGCATGCCCACAGGCTGTGTAATTGCGAACAGGTTCCATTTCCGGATGTACAATCAGATATTTTGTGTTCAGCATATCCATGGACACAGCATTGAGGTTATCATTGATCATTGCTTCCACTGAATTTGGATCCAGTTGGTTTTGTAAGGCACTGTTTGCCAGAACTCTTGCCTGCTGAACCTCCTGAGACATGACAGAATCATAGAGTTCCTGATATCGCCGCATTTTGGCACCATGATATCCACCAATGGATTTGTGAAAATAAGAGCTGCTTGCATCGTTAAACATACTGACCTGAAGATTGGCAACCCGGTAATGGATGTCGTCATCTTTAAGGATTTTTTTATCGGCTTTGCTTTTTTGATAAGGTGTTTCTACTTGACGCTTTGGTATGAAATTATCTTCATCCAGGTACCTTCGGTTAACCGGCCACAGATCAACAATAACAATGAGGAAAACCAAAGCATATCCCATTTCGGGTTTAATTTTGCGTTTATGTATCAGATATACAAGGCCAATGCCCAGCAGGACAAACAAGAGAGACCTGAAGGCGTCCATTCTTACCAGCGACTTTCTGTCGTTGCGCAATGCTGGGATGTATTCCTTCATCATTTGCTGCTTCATTTGCTGGTATTGTTGGTTATTTTCGGCACTCTGGAAGATTTGTTCTACCAGTTGGCCATCCCTGGGGGTTTTGGGATTTGTAATTCCCGGAGCAAGAATGATAATCAGTAAAAAGCCTGCCACCAAGCCGCCGGAGATTTTTAATGCCTTCATTACCTGCTCAGACTTTACTTTGTTTCTGAACAATTCCCTGAGTGCCAGGAAACCCAGTAAAGGCATGGTAAATTCAGCAATTACCAGTATCATTGAAACCGTTCGGAATTTGTTATAACCCGGGAAGAAATCAAGGAAAATATCTGTAAGCCACATCATGTTTTTTCCCCATGCAAGTAATATCGAAAGCAAGGTAGCCGCCAGCAGCCACCATTTAATTTTCCCTTTAACGATGAACAATCCGAAAATAAACAGAAAGAATACAAAAGCTCCAATGTAAACAGGTCCGGAAGTGAATGGTTGTTTTCCAAAGTAGGTTGGCATCTGCTGGATCAGTGAGTTGGCATAATCCGACCCCAGGTATTTGTTCATTACCTTGTATGTTTCACTGTCGGTGGATAGTTCTCCCTGGGATGCACCACCTTTAAAGTTGGGAACCAATAAGCTCATTGTTTCACCTTTGCCATAGCTCCACTGGGTAATGTAGTCTTTATCCAGACCGGTGGTCCGGTTTTCTTTGTTTGTGCTGAGATCACTGGGTCCGCGAATGGAATAATCACTGTATTCATAAGTTGTGAATAGGGGGGTGGCACTTATGGCCACTGACATTACAAGGCCTGCCAGCAGCATGGCACTGGTTTTGAGAAAATCCGGAATTTTTTTGTTGCGAATGGCGCTTACCAGATAGAAAATAACCAGGATTAAAGCTGTTAAACCGGTATAGTAGACAATTTGTAAGTGATTTGTGAGTATCTGCAGGATGAGGAAAAATGTCATCAGCAACATGCCCCAAAATGGTTTCCTGTCGTATGCCAGGAAAATGCCGGCAATGACAGGAGCCATGTATCCGATAGCAATGGCCTTGGTTATGTGACCTGCAGCGATGATGATAAACAGGTAGGACGAAAACCCGAATGCCACAGCACCTCCCATGCTAAGCCATGGGTTCACCCTGAAAACAAGCAGCAAAATGTAAAAGCCCAGCAAATAATAAAAAAGATGAGCTATGGGTCTCCAGTTTCCAAAATTCATGTAATAATCCACCTTGGAGAAAATAATTTCAGATTTTGGTGTTGATATCAGATAAGTAGGCATACCACTAAACATGGTATTTGTCCAGAGGATGGGCTCGCCTGTGCTGTCTTTTACTTCTTTATATTCCCGGGACATGCCCTGATATGTCTTCCAGTCGTGTTGCTGGACCCGTTGATTGTTGAGTGCCGGTGAAAAATAAATCATAGAAATGAGAAGAAATCCCAGGACTGCCACAATATGTGGTAAAACATGTTTTTTGAAGTTCATTTGCATAATTTATCTGTTTTGGTCAAAAATAAGAAAAATACAAGATTTATCTGTTTAATTAGTCAAAAAATGAAATGCGATTTGATTCTGACATGCCGGATAATGGAAGTCAGTTTCTGCAATGTCGCTTCTAATGAGACTTAGTGTACTTCCAAAGGCAGGTGAATCCTCATCGGAAAAAGCTGATAGAAAAATAACAGAGGTTCTTACTTCTTGTATAAATGTCATATTCTGAGTACATAAGTCCTCTTGTTTTGTCAGGTAATGACTGTGCGGATTAAGGTTTTGAGGTATTGATGAAAAATCCCGGAATGGGAAAAATAAGGAAGAAAGAAGGTGAAGTTTTCCTATCTTTGCAGATTGATGAGTTCAACTATGAAAAACATACGAAATTTTTGCATCATTGCGCATATTGATCACGGTAAATCTACCTTATCGGATCGGCTACTGCAGACTACCAAGTCTGTAACCGACCGCGATTTCAAGGATCAGCTTTTGGATGATATGGATCTTGAAAGGGAGCGTGGAATTACCATCAAGAGTCATGCGATACAGATGTTGCATATCAAGGATAAAACAGAGTACGTACTTAATCTGATAGATACCCCGGGTCATGTCGATTTTTCATATGAGGTCTCCCGGTCCATTGCCGCCTGCGAAGGAGCTTTGCTTATTGTGGATGCCACACAGGGAGTGCAGGCACAGACAATATCCACCCTATATCAGGCCATAGACAATGATCTGGAAATAATTCCGGTAATGAATAAAATGGATCTTGACAATGCCATGCCCGATGAGGTGGAAGATCAAATCATTGACCTGATTGGTTGTGAAAGAGAGGAAATCATCCGGGCCAGCGGTAAAACCGGTGAGGGTGTGGATGAGATTCTGGAAAACATTATCAACAGGGTACCTGCTCCCACAGGCGATCCGGATGCACCATTACAAGCCCTGGTTTTTGATTCCGTATTCAATTCATACAGGGGCATTATTGCCTATTTTCGCATTTTTAACGGTACCATAGAAAAGGGTGACAAAGTGAAATTTGTCAACACCGGCAAGGAATACGAAGCGGATGAAATCGGGGTATTGAAACTCAAAATGGATCCCAGAAAGAAACTCGCTGCCGGGAATGTTGGTTATATCATATCCGGTATCAAAGCGGCCAAGGAGGTGAAAGTAGGAGATACACTCACCCATAAGGAAAATCCCTGCGATAAGGCCATTAGCGGATTTGAAGATGTAAAACCTATGCTGTTTGCAGGTATTTATCCTGTAGATACAGATGATTATGAAGAACTCAGAAACTCCATTGAAAAACTGCAGCTAAATGATGCATCCCTGACTTTTGAGCCTGAATCTTCTGCTGCCCTCGGCTTTGGATTTCGTTGTGGATTTCTGGGATTATTGCATATGGAGATCGTACAGGAACGCCTGGACAGGGAATTTGATATGGATGTGATCACCACTGTTCCCAACGTATCCTACATTGCTCATCTGAACAATGGTGAAATTGTTGAAGTACATAATCCCAGCGGTTTGCCCGGACCCAATGAGCTGGATTATGTGGAAGAACCCTATATTAAGGGCAGCATCATAACACGCTCTGAAAGCATTGGCCCCATCATTAAACTGGTAATTGACAGGCGGGGTGAACTGAAAGATCAGCTATATCTTACCAGCGACCGTATTGAGTTGAGTTTTGTTATGCCTCTCGGAGAAATTGTCATTGATTTTTATGACAAGTTGAAAAGTATTTCCCGGGGATATGCTTCTTTCGATTATTATCAGTCAGGATTTAAACAATCTGAATTGATCAGGCTTGAGATACTGCTGAATGGTGAAATTGTTGATGCTCTTTCAACACTTACCCATGTCGATAATGCATATCCGCTGGGCAGAAGGATGTGTGAAAAACTGAAAGAGTTGATTCCCAGGCAGCAATTTGATGTGGCCATACAGGCAGCTATCGGCCGTAAAATCATTGCCCGTGAAACAGTAAAAGCCGTAAGAAAAGATGTAACATCAAAATGTTATGGGGGTGACATCACGCGTAAACGAAAACTTCTGGAAAAACAGAAAAAAGGCAAAAAACGTATGCGTCAGGTGGGTTCTGTAGAGGTTCCGCAATCTGCATTTATGGCTGTTTTAAAGATGGACTAAAACAATCAGAACCAGTCCTTGCGCTTGAAATATAATACCATGATGACAATGATGGCAAGAAACACAGCCCACATAATAAAATAAGCATAGCGATAGCTGAGTTCGGGGATGTGATCAAAGTTGGTGCCATACACCCCGGCAATAAAAGTAAGCGGGATAAATATAGACGCAAAAACAGTCAGTACCTTCATGACATCATTCATGTGATTGTTGACGCCGGTATTGTATATGTTGTAATAGTCAGACAACATATCACGATAAGTTTCGGTGCTTTCCAATGCTTGCTGGCTGAGATCAAGCAGATCTCTGAAAAACTGCCCGGTTTCTTTTTGAAAATACTCAAAATCACTTTTCAGCATTTTCAGCAACATATCCCGAAATGGAGCAATAGCCCTATGCATAACTTTAAGCTCCCTTTTCCACATGTAAATCTGAGCAGGCAGGTTTTTGTCTTTTGCCTGAATCGCCTTTTCTTCAAGCTCCTCTATCTTATCTCCAATATCACTGAGTACATTCAGGTAATTGTCTGCTACAGTATCCATCATCGCATATGCCAGGTAGTCTGTGCCGGAACGCCTGATTCTACCCTTATTGTTTCTGATGCGGTTTTTTACAGCAAGAAAGAAGTCACTGCTTTGCTCCTGAAAACTAATCAGAATATTATTTTTCAGCACCAGGCTGATTTGTTCAGGTTCGATGATGTTTGTTTCTTCTCTGCTAAGCATCAGTTTTTTCATGATGATAAGGAGGGCATCGTCAAAGTCTTCATGTTTGGGTCGCTGGTCAGTGTTGAGGATATCCTCAAGCAGCAGGGGATGCAGCTTGTATTTGTTTCCGATTTCACGGATGATATCGGTGTCATGTAAACCAACAACATTCAGCCAGAGGATATCATTTGTATCAGGAATGTCAGGTAAATCAGCGGCTTTTTCCTTAGTGTCATCCTGCAGCAAGGCTTCCTGATTATATACCATGGATGTAATCTGTACCCTGCTTTCTTTTTGTTCGCCAAGAAATACAAGAGAACCGGGAACTGTTCCTGTACTTTTTTTCCGATGTTTTAAAAACCGCGCCATTGCTGATAATATGTGTTGGTTACAAAGTAGTTACGGTAAATTCAGTAAAATGTTCCTGATTTATTTACTTTTTTTCATGGTAAAGGCAATGGTTGTGCCCACATTTGGTGTTGAGCGAACGTTCAGGGTCTGATTGTGGGCTTCTGTGATGTGTTTGACAATGGCCAGACCAAGTCCGGTACCACCTGATTTTGTGGATCTCGATTTGTCAACCCGGTAAAAGCGTTCAAATATCCTCGGGATATCTTCTTCGGCAATTCCGATGCCATTGTCTGTAACTTCAACCAGCATATTTTCATCCATATCGAAAAACTCAACCTTTACAAAGCCGTTTTCCCTGCCGTAATTGATGGCATTGTTGATGAGGTTGGAAAAAACCTGACGCATGAATTCGGGGTCAACGGTAACTTTACGGTTTTTTTCGTAATACTTGTGCAGGCTCATTTTGATACCTTTGGCAGCAGCTTTATCTTCCAGGTTTTCCATTACCTCCTCGGCCAGTGCCACCGGGCTGACAGATTCCCACCTCAGATTCAGCCTGCCGTGTTCAAGCCTGGATATGGCCTCCAGGTCTTCAACAATGGAAATCATACGGTTGATGTTTTTTTCGATTTTACTCAGGTATTTTTTGTTGATGCGGGCGTCTTCCAGACCACCTTCAAGTAAAGTGAGTGTGTAACCCTGAATATTAAAAATCGGTGTTTTCAACTCATGGGAAACATTGCCCACAAATTCTTTGCGGTACTGAGCCATGTGCTTCCATTCCTGCAATTCACGACGGCTTTTTTCTGCCCATTGTGTTACATCCTCGTCCACTTGTTTAAGCAGATCTGTGCGGATATTGAATTTTTCATTTTTGGCTTTTTCACCTTCCTTAACAGAGTGAATGGTTTTGTAAATCAGTCGAATTCTGTTGTAGATGAAGTGAAAGAGAATATTGCGCAATAAAAGAAAAGACAATACAGCGAATACAGGGATAACAATGAAGACAAACAGCCAGGGGATGGCTACCCCGATGGTAAATTTAAGAACGATTACCAGAACCACCAGCATGCCGCTGAGTATCAGGGTAACCCTTAGTGCCAGGCTGTTTGCTGAATAGTTCTGCATAATTTTATTTTTTGGTGTTTTCCTTTTGCAAAAATGCGGATATTTGTGTTTACATCCTGAAGATTTGAGATTAAAAAAACACTAAATTTCATCAGCCTCAAATTTGTACCCCACACCTTTAACAGTTGAAATTTTTTCAGGTCCGATTTTTTCCCGCAGCTTCCGGATATGCACATCAATGGTCCTGTCTCCGACGATTACATCACTTCCCCAGACCTGATCATATATCTCTTCACGCTTAAATACCCTGGAGGGCCTGGAAGCCATTAAGTACAGCATTTTAAATTCTTTTCTTGGCAACACAATTTTTTCTCCGTTTTTGATGACAAGGTAGCGTTCTGAATCAATTGAAAAATCCTTGAATTCCAGCACACCCTGTTTTTGCTGATATTTTTCCTCTTTCCTGAGTCTTTTTAGCAATGCCCTGATGCGTTTCTGAATTATTTTGGGCTTGATCGGCTTGGTAACATAGTCATCGCCACCGGCATCAAATCCGGCAATTTGTGAATAATCCTCAGCCCTGGCGGTTAGAAACATGATCAGTGTGTGTTCAAGCCCAGCAGTGTTCCGGATACGTTCGCAGGTTTCAATTCCATCCAGACCCGGCATCATGATGTCAAGCACAATTAAATCCGGTATGATTTCCCGTGCAAGCTTCAGGGCATCCGGCCCGTTATCAGTTGTATAAACTTTATATCCAACATTCTGAAGGTTATAAGATAGAAATTCGAGGATATCCTGCTCGTCATCTACAATAAGTATGGTGTAATTTTCGGGCTCAAACATAGTTGCTGATCTCAACATTAGGTATTTTCAAATGTAGTAAAAAATCATTAACCTGAAATAATCCTTATCCGGCAACTGAAAAGCATCAGGATATTGTTTGAAACTGTAGCTTATTTTGTAATTTCACCACATCAAAAAGTTGTAATTTCATGTCAGCTAAAAAGTCATCTGACCGGATTTATTTTCCTTACCTTGATGTCATACGTTTTGTGGCAGCATTCATGATTATTGTATATCATGGTTATGAAGCGTGGCGCAGCTGGTTTGGCGAGGTGGGATTCCTCTCGGCAGGCACATATACAGAACTCACCGGTTTTGGAAAGCTGGTTAACCGTTTTCTTGGCAATCTGGAGCTTGGTGTGGATATTTTCTTCCTGCTCAGCGGATTCCTGATCACCTACATATTGTTAAAGGAAAAGGAAAAGCATGGCAAAATAAATATTAAGAATTTTATTATTCGCCGTACCCTTCGCATCTGGCCTTTGTATTTTTTGCTGATAGCGATTGCTCCCTTTCTTGTGTCATGGCTAAATGTGGCTGAGCCGAATTATCTTGCCAATGCATTGTTTGTAAATAATTTTCATGCCATTCAAACCGGCAAGTGGACTTATCCTTTTGCCCACTTCTGGAGCATTTGCATAGAGGAGCATTTTTATCTGGTCTGGCCTTTTATCATAGCCTTTGTACCACGAAGGTATTTATTGAAACTTTTTGTTTCATTGATTTTGGTAAGTATTGCTTTCAGAATGTATGCCAGCATAAATATGGAGTATCCCTGGTTTGCAATTTACCTGCATACACTCAGTCGTATGGATGTATTGATCATTGGTTCTGCCGGTGCCTTGTTTTATGCACGGCGTCCTTTTACCATCAATCTGAGCCGGTTTTACAGATATGCTCTCATGATAATCCTTATTGCAGCCCTTGCGCTTGAGCCGGTGGTAAGATGGGACACCATATTTCTTGCCGGATTTAAGAAATTCTTCTACACCGGGATTATCGCTGTACTTTTGCTGGATTATAATTTCAATCCAAAATTCCGACACATAGTAAAACACAACAGCATCTTTCATTACTTTGGTAAAATCTCCTATGGTATATACATGTACGGGAATATTTTACTTTTGATTGTGATGAAAAAGATGATGATGAAGTGGGGAATAGACAATATGTATATCTACATGCTTCTGCTGGTGAGTTTATCTTTGATTATCCCTGCAATCAGCTATGAATTATTTGAAAAGCCAATACTGAGATTTAAAAGGAGGTTTGCTGTCATCAAGACACGGCAGGAGTTTGACCGGAAAGAAACCAAAAAATAAGCAAAGCCAAAGCGATGCATAAACCCAATATGCTTACCAGAGAAAAAAATCTGTGTTGCTTATGCTTTTTCAGCCACATCTTTTTCAGTTTCGTTAACCTTCTTTTTATCAGTGTTTTTTTCATTGATTACATACATTGGTCTTTGCCGCACATTGCTGCCAATACGGCTGATATATTCGCCGATAATGCCCAGGGCTATCAATTGAATTCCGCCAAAAAAGAGAACGGAAATGATCAGGGATGTCCATCCCTGTACATAAGAGCCTGCTATTAATCGTTGATACAGAGCCCAGATGATCAGGCCAAAGCTGATGATGCTGAATACAAAACCCAGCCAGGTTGCGAAACGCAGAGGAAAATCCGAAAAAGATGTCATGCCGTCCAGAGCAAAACGGAACATTTTTTTGTAAGAATAGCCTGTTTTGCCTTTGCGCCGGCCACTGCGCATATAAACTATTTCTGTTTGCCTGAATCCAATCCATGCTACCTGCCCCCGGATGAACCTATCCCGCTCAGGCATGTGATTCAGTACATCAACCACTTTTCTGTCCATCATACGGAAGTCACCGGTGTCAACAGGAATATTAATATTGGTCATGCGTGACAAAAAACGATAAAACATTTTGGCTGTCATTCGCTTAAGGAAAGTCTCTCCCTTGCGGTTTTTTCGGCGTCCGTAAACCACCTCCCAGCCTTCGTCCATTTTGTTGTACATGGATTTCAGCAATTCGGGCGGATCCTGAAGGTCAGCATCCATGATGGCAACGCGTTGACCCCGGGCATGCTCTATACCCGCAGATATGGCAACCTGCTGACCGAAATTCCGGCTCAGGTCTATGAACTTGACAGCAGGATTATGCCTGGCAAATGCTTTGATGATCTCCAGTGAACTGTCCGTGCTTCCGTCATTCACAAAAATCAGTTCATAGCGAGGGCTGATTTCTTTCAGGACTTCCTCAAGTTTGTTGTAGCATTCAGGCAGGTTGGCTGCCTCATTGTATACCGGAAGTACAAGACTTATGTTTGTTTTGTCCCCTGAGCTCATCATGGTTTTTTTACTGTCAACCAAAGATAAGCAAAAATCAATCAGCATACAATCTAAAGTCCGAATCTGAAAAATGTCCCGCTTATCTGCATGATGGCATTGCTGTGGATATGCACCAAATATCCTCCTCTTTTTTATTACGGTTGCTAATAATTTGTACCTTTGGGTACAATGCGGCACTTTTTTTGCCTGCACAATTAAGACATAACAAAACCTGAATATTATGAGAATGAAAGTATTATTATTTGGCGTGATAGCATCCCTGATTTTCCTGTATTCCTGCGGGGATGATCCCGAATCCGACGAAACGGAAATTGTAGAGATAACCGATGATATCAGTTCAGCCACAACCTGGGCGGGCAATACGGTTTATGTTATCAAAAAGTATGATTTTTATGTGGATGCCACACTGACAATCATGCCCGGTGCCATCATAAAATTCACTGAAGAAGGGGCCAATATGACCCTGGGGCAGGATGGGGTGATTACTGCTAACGGAGAGGCTGATGACCCGGTTATATTTACTGCCTATGCTGATGACAGCAAAGGAGGAGATACCAACGGTGATGGCAGTAGCTCGGCTTCGGCCGGGAGCTGGAGTTTGATTGATGTCAATGGCCGGCGGGCTGACTTTACTTATTGTGAGTTTTATTATGGTGGCAACAATCCCGATGGCATTACCATAGATTTCACAACCGGAGCCACCGGTTCATTGGAAAACTGCCTGGTAAAGAGCAATAAGGGAAGTGTGGATGTCAATTATTTTTACGGTGCTGTCAATGCTGCCGGAGCTTCTGCAGATCTGAGTATAACCAACACCGGTTTTGAAAACAATGTTGTGCCTCTTACCATCAACGCTGATGTAAGTATGGATAGTTCCAATACGTTTGCCAACAATACTTACGAGGGTATTTTTGTCAGCGGATTCGTTAATGGCATTACCAGCTGGGAAGAAACAGAGGTGGCTTATGTTTATACAGGTCAGAATCTCCAGATCGGGGATGGAAACAAACTGAATCTGGGTACGGGTGTGACAATTAAATTTGTATCTGAAGGTGGAATGAACCTGTATAACGATGCAGAAACAAATCTTTCAGCCGGTTATGATGATCCAAACCATGTAATTTATACTTCTTATAAAGATGACACATTCGGCGGAGACAGCAATGGTGATGGAAGTGCTACACAGCCTGCAGCCAATGACTGGGAAGGGATATATTACGAAGGTCAAAAGAATTACGTTGAATGGCCAAACATAAAATATGATTCACACGCAGTTGTGTAAAATTGCCATGGATAATAAAAAAGCCCGGTTTGCCGGGCTTTTTTATTGGTAAGCTCTGGGAGCTATGTGTGATAAAAGCTTAAATTCTGTTGTAGGGATAACGCTCAAAGTGCAGTTCTTTAACCTTCCGGAACAATGTTTCCTTAAACTGCTCCATATTGTCCCCTGTTTTTGCTGAAACGAAAACACAGGGAGTATTTTCAGCGGCTACATACATGGATTTAAAGTCATCCAGACTCATGTTTTCCCGCACATCCGGAGTGAGGTCATCCTCTTCTTTTTTGTTGTAGGTAAATGCATCCGTTTTATTGAACACAAGCAGTGTTGGTATGTTGGCTGCACCAATATCTTCCAGGGTTTCTTTTACTACCTGGATATGTTCTTCGAAACCCGGGTGAGAGATATCCACAACATGAATAAGAAGATCAGATTCTCGGGTTTCATCCAGGGTTGATTTGAAAGATTCCACCAGATGGGTGGGGAGTTTCCGAATAAATCCCACAGTATCAGACATCAGAAAAGGCAGGTTGTTGATAACCACCTTGCGTACGGTTGTGTCAAGGGTTGCAAACAGTTTATCTTCAGCAAATACCTGAGATTTGCTCAGGCTGTTCATGATAGTGGATTTGCCTGCATTGGTGTATCCTACCAGAGCTACGCGAATCATTTGACCGCGGTTTTTGCGCTGGTTGGCCATTTGCTTGTCAATTTTGGCGAGTTGTTTTCTCAGCAGAGCGATTTTATCGCGTACAATACGTCGGTCGGTTTCGATTTCACGTTCACCGGGACCACGCATGCCGATACCGCCTCGTTGGCGCTCAAGATGCGTCCAGAGGCCTTTCAGGCGTGGCAGCATGTACTGGTATTGTGCCAGTTCTACCTGGGTTTTTGCGTGTGCTGTTCTGGCCCTGGTGGCAAAGATGTCAAGAATCAGGTTTGTACGGTCCATGATTTGACACTTGAGCCGTGATTCAATATTTCTCAATTGGGTTGGTGTCAGGTCATCATCAAAAATCACAAGTTCAACATCGTGGGATTTGACATACTGATCGATTTCGGTGAGCTTACCGCTGCCAATGTAATGCTTTGGGTTGGGTTTGTCCTGTTTCTGCAGAAATGTCTCAATCGGCTTAACTCCTGCTGTTCTGGCCAGAAATGCAAGTTCATCAATATACTCCTGTGCCTGCTCCTTGCTTTGTTGAGCCTGAATCACACCGACAAGTACGGCTTTGGTTATCTTGTTTTTTCTTTTTTTTATTTCTTGTTTCATGTTGTGGTGAAAACCAAAAAAAACCCCGATTCAAAAACCGGGGCTTTGGTATCTGAATTGTATATTTTAGTACAATTTAAAGTTGATGGGTACAATATAGGTTACGGGAACCTTTTTGCCACGTTGTTCTCCCGGTTTCCAGTCAGGAAGCTGAGATACAACACGCTTGGCTTCTTTATCCAGGTATGGATCCACACCACGTGCAACACTTACACTGGTTACCTGGCCGTTTGCGTCAATTACAAATTGGACAAATACTCTTCCCTGAATGTTGTTTTCTTTCGCAATTTCAGGATATTCGGTTTCCTCACTGAGGAATTTCATCAGGGCAGCATCACCCCCCGGGAATACAGGTTTGTCTTCTACCACAGCAAAGTCGATTGGATCAACCTCCTCTTCTTCTTCCTCGAAGGAGTCCATATCAATATCAACCTCGGTTTTTTCGTCTGCTTCAGAGCTGATATCAATATCTGAATCATCTGCATCGTCTTCTACGATGTTCAGTTCTTCAATGACCTGTTCAGGTTCGGGCTCTTTTTTTTCTTCAGGTGGCGGTGGTGGCTCTTCCTCCTGGAATGTGTTCAGCATTTCTTCTTCGAACATTTCGTCCATATTGACATCTCCGAGTGAGCCCCTGTTGGTTTCCTCAGTTCCCCATTCGAAAGCAAGCAGGACAATGCCCAGAACAACAACCAATCCGATTTCCAGGAAAAGAACTTTCTTATTCTCAAGGTTTGCCTTTTTTGTTTTCTTCTTTTGCATGACAAAATATTTTTAGTGGTGTAAAATTAATTGTTTTATCTCAGTATTACAAAATTGTTTTTCATTTTATAGAACAGTCTACAAGTATTTGTTAAACAGGTCTGTAATCTTAACGTAAGATTGATACGCTTATTATCAGGCCGAATCTGATGTGATGAATTATTCCAGAACGAAATGGATTGGTAGTATTTGATATACCGGAATCCTGTTCCCATTTTGTTTGCCGGGAATCCATTCAGGCATTTTATTCACCACATCAAGGGCCTCTTTATCAAGGTCGGGATGAACGGAACGATATATTTCAACATCCACAACTTCGCCTGTTTTGTTCACGGTAAATCGCACAAATACCGTACCACTGATGTTTTGCTCAACACAATTTCGCGGATAACTGATATTTGAATTGATAAAACTCATCATAGCAGCATATCCATCAGGAAAAGCCGGCAACTCTTCTGCAAAGTAGGGTTCAATAGGGTCTGTTTTTTCCTCCGGGTAATCTATTTCAACAAAAGCGTGATTATCCACCTTTTCTGTATCTCCGGAGTCAAAATCTACATCGCTGTCGTTGTTATCAGTATTATCAATCAACTCGATTTCATCAAACACATCCTCTTTTTTACGTGGTTCGGGTTTTTCCGGTTCAGGTTTTTTGTCTTCCGGAAAGGTTATGCTGATGTCATATTCCGGGATATCTTCCATTTTTATGTGGCTGATTGTGTGTTGTTTCTCGTTTGTTCCATATTCAAAAGCACTCAGAATTATGGCCAGTGCGATGATAAGTCCGAGTTCAAATAAAAGAAACCGTTTATTTTCAAGATTTGCCAGTATTGATTTTTTCTTTTTCATAACGTTTGGGATTTTAGTGAAACATCATACCAAAAGGCGCCTTTGTTATTATAACGTGTGCATATTCAATTGTGCTGCACGCGCTTTCTTTATCCTTGGATGCATTGCCACCCAGGATTCCACAAAAGCGGAAAAAGAAAATTGTAATCGGGTATTTTAGATCAATCTAATTTCTTTTGTTAAGAATTTTTTGATTCAGGGTTTCCAGATCTTCCCTGGCAGCATCTGTGTTGTTGTTTTCAATCAGTTGCTCCATAGCGCCGGAGAGGTAATCCGGAATGCCGCTGTCGAAACCATCAATCAATCCAAGTAATTTTTTCCCCAGTTGTTGTTGCTTATCCCACTCTTTGCTAAGAGTTTCCTGGTTTGCGCTGGTGTCGCTCAGCATAAGCCTGTTGCTTTCAATCCAGACACCAGTCATGATTAATACAGCAGTGCCCTGACGGTTGGTTTCAATCATTTCTGCATTGATATTATCGTAAGTGTCTGATATGATTGTTACCAAACTGTCATGATTATGAACGTTTTTTTCCAGGCTTAAAGTGAGTTCGCTGATGTCTTTTTGCGGCATGTCATAAGCCTGCATTCGTTTTTTGAGAAGACCGGAATAAAACATGGTTTTGTTTACCTGCTCAAAATACCGGCAATATGCCATATCGCTCATAAAAATACCGATCTGAAGTGCTGCATAGGACTGGTCATCCGGCAAAGGGAGGTCCTCTTCACTGATTAGCTCCGGCTGAAATTTACTGTCACTCTCCTTGAGAGGGATGACAAGTTCCTGATATGAGGGGAGTTTGTTGATGAGTGAATCCATGGTTTCTGTAGTGTTTTTACTCTCATCAAATGTAAAATCAGACTGATTTTTTTGTCCGCAGGCAAAAACAATGCCTGCCAATGCCAAAAGGCTGAGTTGTTTCATTTTTTTATTCATAATAGATCTCATCTGTAAATAACCATGTGTCGTGATTCGCTCCGGGGTGCCAGTCGGGGATGCTTCCGTAATTGACAGCCCTTATTTTTATGTAACGTACAGGTTTGTTATTTGTTGTGATTTCGAAAGTTTCAGTAAATACGCCATAGGCATCATCAGCAGTTTTGGGTTTGATTTTGCCTGCCGGCACGAAATTTCCTGAATTTCCTGCCAGCTGGAATTCCACTTTTACAGGCATCCATATCCAGCTTTTAATATCTTGCAAAAAGCCAATGCCAGCTTTACTGATAGTTTTTTCGCTTCCCAAATCAACCACAACCTCCAGGTTCTGTCCCTTATAGCCCTGCCATTGTCCGGTACGGAAGTCATCGCCCCCTCTTATGCCATCGATTAACGCTCTTTTACCACCAGCACTGTATTCTTCGCTGTATTCAGACTCCAGTTGTAAATCCGTGTTTTTATCCAACTGAGTAAATCTGGCGCTTACCTGTCCGCTTGATTTGTCTCCCCGGTATGCCACAGCTTTAACCTGGCAGTTATTTTTTATGTAAAAGCCTTCAGAATAGCGGATATCGTTTTTGTCTGGCTGACTGCCGTCTGTAGTGTAAAAAATCTCAGACTTGTCGTCGTGTGTCATGCTAATCGTTACAAGCATGCTGTCTTCGAAAGTTTTGTGTTCTGATTCAATTACGGGTGCAATTGCAATGGGTTCAGCATCGATTTCAGAAGAATAAATATCTGTTTCCTTAGTGCCAAAATCCCTGCAAGGCTTGTTGCCCATCACAAAGTGCAGATTTCCGCCGGACATAATATCCTGATGCCGGATGTAACTTTTATTCCATGCTTCTCCATTCAGCTCAATGGATTGTACATAAATATTTTTATCTGTCAGGTTTTCTGCCGTAATCCTGAATTCTTTGTTGTTTTCAAGTTGAATTACAGCCGTGTCAAATAGCGGGCTTCCTATGTCATATATGCCGTTGGCCGGATTGACCGGATAGAATCCGAGTGCTGAAAACACATACCAGGCTGACATTTGTCCGCAATCTTCATTGCCAATATATCCATCCGGTTCTGCAGTGTACATATCATTCATAATATGTTTTACCACTTTTTGTGTTTTCCATGGTTTGCCACAGTAATTATAAAGGTAAGCTATGTGATGACTTGGTTCATTGCCGTGAGCGTATTGTCCGATGAGACCGGTGATGTCAACCTGATGCCTGCCGCTTGTTTTGTCGGTGGCAGAAAAGAGGGAGTCAAGTAAACTGCAGAGTTTATCCCTGCCGCCCATCATCTCAATCCAGTTGTTGATATCGTGGGGAACATAAAAACTGTATTGCCATGCATTGGCCTCCGTATAATTAAAATTGACTTCGGCGGGATCAAATGGTTTTATCCAATCGCCGTTTAGTCTGGCTCTCATGAGTTTTGTTTCAGGGTCGAAATGATTTTTGTATTGTTGGGCTCTGGCAATATACTCATTGTACACTTCCTCATTGTTCTGCAGTTTTGCCATTTGGGCGATGCACCAGTCGTCATAAGCATATTCCAGCGCTTTAGAAACGGATTCATGTTCATCTTCAACGCCAATGTATCCTTTTTTCATCCAGGCCGGCAGCCCAAGGTGAGGGAGAGTGGCAGAGTGCTGCATGGCCTCCAGTGCCAGATCACTGTCCTTATCAATGATTCCTTTTGCATATGCATCCAGCATGACAGGCACGGCGTGATAACCAATCATGCATCCGGTGTAATTTCCTGCGAGCTCCCAAACGGGTAATTTGCCCCCTTCCTGATAGTGCTTCAGAAAGGTTTTGATGAAATCTTTGCTTCGTTCCTGCTGGGTAATTGTAAAAAGCGGATGTGTAGCGCGATAAGTGTCCCAAAGGGAAAAAACGGTGTATTGTGTGTGATCTTTTGATGAGTGAACTTCTAAGTCTGTGCCTCTGTAATTTCCATCAGAGTCACTAAATGTGTTGGGTGCGATATATGCGTGATATAAGGCTGAATAAAATTTGGTTTTGTCTTTCTCACTGCCTCCGTATACCAGAATGTCGCTCAGTTCATCATTCCATTCCGATCGGGCAAGTTCCAGTGCCTGGGCGAAACTAAGCCCTTCTGCTTCATCCATGAGGTTTTTTCTTGCTCCCTCTATGCTGACAGCGGATATGCCAACTTTGACGCCGATTTCATTGTGTTCTGGTTTGGAGAACTTTACAGATGCTTTGATGTCTTCACCAAAAATATCGAAACTCTTGTTTTCTTCCAGACCGGCTCCTTTGGCATGGTATGCTTTGAATTCTTCAGAGAATCTTGCATAAAAGTACAGGTGCTGGTCTGTTGCCCACGCATTTGATCGTCTGAAACCTGCAATATCCGTATCGTTAATTTTTTTGATGCCTGCATTGATGACTTTATCACGGTGAGTAAGATCAATGATAAGGTGGATATTTTCAGTATCTTCCTTAAATCTGTATTTGTGAAAAGCGGTTCTTCTGGTGCAGGTAAATTCAGCATCAATATTTGGTTCATTCAGGTGTACGGCATAATATCCGGGGCCTGCTTTTTCTGATTCTTTATCAAAGCTGCTGGAATAGTTGTGTTCAGCATTTTCACTGTTTTCATACACAGGCTCTCCTGTAACCGGCATGATGAGTACATCACCATAATCGGAAACACCGGTGCCGCTGAGATGGGTGTGTGAAAATCCGTGGATGATAGTGTCAGTGTAGTGGTACCCGCTGCAGCCATCCCAGCCGGTAAGTCTTGTATCCGGACTTATCTGAACCATGCCAAATGGCAGGGTGGCTCCGGGAAAAGTATGTCCATGCCCGCCTGTTCCAATGAATGGGTCAGCGTATTGGGCATTTTGCCGGATTTCTTTTTGATTCTTGGGTATGAAAACAATAACCGAAATAATCAGCAGGATGAAGAGAACAGTAAAGATTATCGGAAAAACAGGACGGCGTTTCATAAGGATTGGTTTATAAATTTTGCCAAAATTAATAAAAATGCCTGAGCAGCCTAAGAAAATGCCGTTAATGCACCGGTGGGATTACCCGATGTCTACCTGAGCAATTTGATCAGTGATAAATTTCTTTCAGGATTTGGAATGATTTGAGTTTTCCAAAATCCGGCAAGTGTCTTTCGTAATAGCTCATCAAAGCATTCAGACCCAGCTGGCGGTCCTGATTTGAAAAACCACCATGGGGGATTTCATCAGCAGCGATGTTGGTAAACTTATCTATTATCATGCTTTCACGCTCGGTTAAGCAGGCAGAGTTTAATTGACGATTATTTACAAACTTTCCTGAGTCAGTATCCAGAAGGGGATAGTCGTGGCTCCACTTATTTCCCGGAGCAAAGCCCAGGTATTTCATGAGATGACTGAGGAAATACAAATGAAAATTAACACTTGATTTATCGCTGTGTTCAAACATCCGTACAGCATGCCATACAAACTGGAAAAGGGATTCATCCGGTTCATTTTCTTTTATACTGCGCTGCAGGACATCAGCAAGAAAAATTGCAATGCTTTGTTTATGAGGTGTGGGATCCGGCAATCCCGGGTTTTCTGCCATTCTGAGGTCGCGGATCTGTTGAATTTCTTTTTTTTCACGGAAATTTAATTCTATGTCCAGCAAGAACAGAGGCTGAAAATATATTGATTTACCCGGGGACTTTTTGCTTCTTCCTGTACTGGTAATGATGGAGATTTTTCCAAAGTCAGGGGTTAGCAGGCGTGCTATGATACGTGAATCTGTATATTTAATATGATTCAGGACAACTGCCCGTGTTTTGACATACATGCCTTATCAGTTAATAAAGAGAATTTTGGTGACATCTGATTTGGTTCCATCTTCGTTGGCGGAAAAAACCAGGTAAACGCCTGTTTGTACTCTGTTGCCGTTGATGCTTTTTCCGTCCCACAAGGCCTGCCCCCCTTCTGAACGTGTTTCAAACACAAGATTGCCGGCAACATCTGTAATCTTTACAATGGATCCTGCTATCAGGCCGTGTATTGTGATGGGCCCGCGGTAGTCGGGTCTCACAGGGTTGGGAAAGGCATAGACCTCATTATAATCCTCACTGCCTTCTGTTGCTTTACCCCGGTATGAAATGATGCCGGAATTTGTGCCGATAAAAACCTCACCTGATTCCGGTTCTATATCAAGGCTTAACACGTTGTTAGAAAACAATGGGCTATTGGATTGATTGAAATGATGGATTTCTGTGATGCCGTCTTCTGAGGTTTTAAATACACCACCGTTTTGGGTGCCAAACCATTTTTTATTTGCCCCATCCACGGAAATGGCTGTTACAATTTCAGAACCAAGCAAGATGTCTGCATTATCAGAGCCGTCATTCCGTGGAATCAAAACCTGTGATGCTATGATGGATTCATCAAACACATCTTCAGGATTGTAATAAACTACAACTCCTTTGCTTGTTCCAAGCCATATACTGCCGTCCTTGTCTTCGGCAATGGAGTAGATATCATTGGAAATGATTTCACCGTATTCATTTTTGACATCGAATTTTTTGGTTTTATCATCGTCAAGATTTTCCGGTGTGCCGTTATCATCAAAAGCAAATAATCCTTTGCCCCGAGGCAGTACAATCCATTTATGATCATTTTCTGTAACGATGATATCGCCAATATTGGATTCATTGATTCTGTTGCTGTAGTTTAATCCTACCCAGTCGCCGTCAGGTTTTCTCATGTGCACAGGCACAGTTCCGCTGGAGTTGGTAACCCACAGGTTCTGGTCATCATCAAAAGCCAGGCCGCCAATACGGATATATCCAACATCTGGTATCGCAGTAAGGCTGGAATTGGTTGTTGTATAGTGGTCTTTTATTTCCCCGTTTTCAATTCGGAGCATACCCTGTCCCCACATTCCGATAAAAGCCTGGCTGGGATTTTGAGGATTGATGGCAACTTCGCAGGCATCTCTGAGTTGACGTAAAATGGTATCCTCCCTGTTTGTGAGTTGATTCCATTCCTGATTTTCGAAGTAATTGATTTCTGCAAACCTGTATTGTTGTGTCCAGCTCAGGTTTCTTCCTCCGGCTACGGACATTACTGTTCCGGCTTGTGCATCTATATCAAAGGCATTGCTTGAAGCCGGTCCGTTCAATTGAACTACCTGATGATTCCAAATGCTGTTCTGAAGGACCAGACCGGAGTTTTTATCAGCAATCAACAGCTCATGCTCTTTGCCCGGAATAAAATGAATTGGATACAGGGGGAGATTATCCTGTCCCGGCAGTGCATAGGTATATACTTCGTATTCTGTTTCGAGGTTCTCATTCATAAAAAACAACTTATATCGCTTGTTTACAATGAGCTGGTTGTCATGGTTTGCGATATGTGTTGTTGTTGTAAAGGATGTATCCGGAAAATAGCTCCAGGTATCATCTTCGAAAACGTACAGCATGTCACTGTAATCGTTTTCCGTATCATGCAGGTTTGTGATTAGTTTTCCGTTGAAATAATTCAGAATGGTAAAATGCTGATTTCTCAGATGTTCAAAAGTGTGCCCTTCAGGGAGATTTGTGATGATTTCCCAGGAATTGAAATCTGCCAGGTTGTCATTGTAATAATCACCACGATATATTCCGTTATCCGTTGCGGCATACAGGTATTCTCCGTCAAATTCGGTATCATAAACAAAAATGTACGATCCCATGTCACCTATATAGTAGGTGAATTTTATTTCCTGGCGTTCAATATCCAGAACGACAATCCCAAATCCGGTGGATAAAATTGCATAATCATCAATAAACCGGATATTATTGATGCTTTTTTCTGCCGTGATGGTTTTTCGTTTGATATCAGATATGTTGGAGATTTTACGGTTTTTTAAGATGTCGATGTTTCCGTTTTTATATCCGATAATCAACATGTCATGTGAGTCATTGTATGCGATGGTGCTTACATTGATATCAGATAGTGCTGTGATTTTATTGAGCTTTTCTGTTTCCCCGGATGTTTTGTCATAGGAGAATACAGCAGCATTGGTAGCAGTAAAAACTTTGTCATTGCTTTCAGCCACACATGTTCCTGAGGAGTAGGGTAAATGTCCGCGCCACTGGCCAACACCAACCTGAGAGAAGGACAGCTGAAACAAAATAATAAAGCAGACTGTAATAAAAACTTCGCGTATAGATTTCATCGTCAATTAATTTAAGCTTAAGCCAAAAATAAGCTTGTTTTGCTTAGCATACAAACTTGTTTAAATCTAAACTGTTTTTTTTTGTTTTTATTATTTAACCTGATGTAAAAACCGGATAAAATCAGCCAATTTTCTGATGGCCCTGGCTCTGTGACTGATCTGGTTTTTTGTTTCAGTGGGCAATTGAGCAAAGCTTTGTGTGTATCCGTCAGGGATGAAGACCGGATCATAGCCAAATCCTTTACTACCTTTGGGTTTTTCAGCAATTTTTCCTGTTATCCTGCCTTCAAAGAACCAGGATTTGTTTTCTATGATGAGGCAAACAGAAGTTCTGAACCTGGCTTCCCGCTCATCAATACCCTGCATGGTTTCTAACAGCTTTTGCAGGTTTGCACTGCTGTCCTGCTTGATTCCGGCATAGCGTGCGGAGTGCACGCCGGGTTCATTGTTGATTGCCCGGACTTCCAGGCCTGTGTCGTCAGCAAAACATGGCAGGCCAAATTTATCATAAACTGTGCGTGCTTTGATTTCGGCATTGCCTTCCAGACTGTCTGCTGTTTCCGGAATGTCCTCTGTAAAACCCAGCTCTATGAGTGATCTGATCACGTGTTCCGGTCCAATGATGGCTTGTGCTTCCTGAAGTTTATGAGGGTTGTTGGTTGCAAAAATGAGTTCCATTAGTTGCTGAAATCAATGTTTAGCATTATTTGTCTGACGATTGCCGGAAAATAATCTTCTACCACGGTTTCCACATCATTCAGTCTGAAAGGAATGGTGGTTGAGGAAAAGCCACCGTGCAGCAGTTTGCCGGACTTATTGTACAAGCTGTAATGTACTTTGATTAAGCGGCTGGCTTTTCCGTCTCCACTGATATAGGGATTGCCGTAGCTCCCCTTTATCTCAAGTTGATTGACGAAAAGAATCTTGTCAAGATTTCTCCTTTTGGCCAGCTCAGGAATGAAATCGGGATTTTTATATATGACGTGAAGGTATTTGTCATTTGTGTTGTAACGCTTACCTTTGATTTCACCTGATTCCCGCCTTGTTTTCACTACGCTGTCCGTATAATTTTTTTCTTTTCGTTTTTCAAAAAACTTTCCCAGAAATTTATTTTCCTCGCCTTCTTCTTTTTTGTCCGGCATGGCCCGCCTCATTTCATAGGCCGTGGTGGTGTATAGTCCAAGCAGGTCGTTTCTTGCTTCGGTAGTGTATGACTGCGTCAGGTCAATTGGTTTGCAGGAGTCCACAATAGCAAGTTGAATCCGTCTGTTGAGCTGATTTCTGAGGTAATTTTTCAGCTCATCATGATTCATATCGCTGTTTTTTGTCCACATATCACTGGCATCATTCACATAAATTGAGGGATCAAAAGGAAGTATGAGGATGCGCTGATTATAATCATCAGGAAAGTAACGGTTGTTTTCCTGTGCCTGAAGTTTTCCTGTGAATGCCAGAACAACTGCAACAAGTATGAGGTTTTTTAATTTCATCTGAACAGATTAATTATATCATTTCCGATCACAAATATCATCAGTCCCAATACAATTATCAGGCCAATAAACTGGATTACTTCCATGAATTTGTCGGGTAATTTTCGTCCGATGACCATTTCAACCAGTGTAAACAGCACATGTCCGCCATCAAGGGCCGGTATTGGCAGGATGTTGACAAAGGCAAGTACCATGGATATCATACCGGTAAGTGCCCAAAAACGTTGCCAGTCCCAGGTGCCGCCAAATATTTTGGCTATCCCAATAGGGCCTTGCAGGCTTTCGCTGGCTTTTTCCTGTCCGGAGAATACTTTTCCCAGACCTTTGGCATTGGCGCTGACCGATTCAAATGCATCCTGCCAGCCATATTTCATGGCAGAAAAGAAGGTGTATTCTGTTGTCGGAAAATCTTTTCTGTCGAGTTTGATGCCGATTTTGCCTGTACTGTCAACCGGCACAGGCACTTCCATGCGTTTGCCAAGGCGGTTTACAGTTAAATTCACAGTATCACCAATATGAGTGAGCAATATTTCATGGAACTCGCCAAACACTTCAATATCACGACCATTGACTGCCTGTATTTTGTCAGTGGATTGTAGTCCGGCTTTTGCTGCGCTTTTGCCCTCCAGCACTGACTCTATTTCCAGGGGGAAGTTTTCATAGCCCAGGAAGGGCGTTTTCGCCTTCATCATATGCCGGTATAATGTATCCGGAAGAGGAAAGGTGATGGTTTTTCCGTTCCTTTCAACAGTAATTTGGTCGCCAAGGTAAAGTCGGGTTGACAGCACATCGGACATTCTCTTAACATCTTCACCGTCAATAGAGACAATCTTATCTCCTCTCTGCAGGCCGATGTCACGTGCATACTCGTAGGGATAGATGCCTTCTTCAATGCGATCAACATCAATGTATTGTTCAGAATAGTTTAGATGTGAAAAAGTAAAAATCAACACACCGATAATTATGTTCATTACTACACCTGCCACCATCACAATCAGACGTTGCCATGCTGGTTTTGACCTGAACTCCCATGGTTGAGGGGGTTTTTTCATTTGTTCCTTGTCCATGGATTCATCTATCATTCCGGCGATTTTTACGTATCCCCCGATAGGCAACATACCAATGCCGTATTCAGTGCCTTTTACTTTTTTGCTGAAAATCTTTCCTGGCCAGTCAAAGAAGATGAAGAATTTATCCACCTTGATTCCAAAAGCTCTGGCAGCAAGGTAATGCCCCAGTTCATGTATAAATACCAGTAAAGACAGGGCCAGCAGCAGTTGTGCTGCCATAATTAATCCACTCATAATTGTAAAATTTTTAAAATTTCTTCCGCTTTTTTTCTTGCTCTTTGGTCAGATTCAATGAATGCTTCGGTTGTTGTAGGTTTTTGTACGGGCAATGCATCCAGGCATGCTTTGTTAAGTTTTGGAATGTCGGTAAAACGTATTTTATTTTGCAAAAAAGCTTCAACAGCTATTTCATTGGCTGCATTAAGGGTACATGCAGCATCTCCTCCAGCTTCCATAGCTTCGAAGGCCAGCCTGAGGTTTGGGAATCTGTCATAATCTACAGCTTCGAAATGCAGGCTTCCTAATTCAGCCAGGCTGATACCGGGTACATGTGTTGGTATGCGCTCCGGCCACGACAAGGCATATTGAATGGGCAGTCTCATATCAGTGTTGCCAAGTTGTGCTTTCATTGAGCCATCAATGAACTCTACCAGGCTGTGAACAATTGAGCCGGGATGTACGATGACGTCAATTTTACCGGCAGGTATGCCAAACAGCCAGTGTGCTTCAATTACCTCCAGTCCTTTGTTCATGAGACTTGCCGAGTCTATGCTGACCTTTTTGCCCATGTCCCAGTTCGGGTGATTTAGGGCTTCGGCCGGACTAACATGTTTGAGTTCATTGCTTGTTTTGTTTCTGAATGGTCCTCCGGAGGCCGTAAGAATTAATTTTTTGATGCTCTCATGTGATTCTCCGCTGAGGCATTGGAAAATTGCTGAATGCTCGGAGTCAACGGGGATGAGTACAGCTTTGGAGTGGCGGAGCTTTTTCATGATTAACTCGCCTGCAACAACCAGAGTTTCTTTATTGGCCAGAGCTACTGGTTTGTCTGCCTCGATGGCGCTTAACACGGGCTTAAGGCCTGAAAAACCTACCATAGCTGCCAGTACCAGGTCAATGCCGGACATCCGCACAACATCTGAAATGGACTCTTCGCCTGCAAATACCTTAATATCTTCATTGGAAAGGGCCTCAGAAACCACATCATATTTGTTTTCATCAGCGATGACAACTATGTTTGGCTGAAATTCTTTTGCCTGTTTGATTACAAGTTCTGCATTTGATCCGGCTACAAGTATTTCAGCTCTGAATTTATCCCTGTGTTCTTTGATTACATCAAGGGCTTGTGAGCCTATGGAACCGGTGGATCCCAGAATAGCTATGTTTTTAATTTTTTTCATTCAAAATCTATGTAGTTTTCGGGATTCAGTGCTTTACCGTTGTTCCATAATTCAAAGTGTAAATGTGGTCCGTAGCTGATTTCCCCGGTGTTTCCGTAAGTGCCTATGCTTTGTCCGGCGGCAACCTGTTGTCCGGTTTCTACCAGGCATTTTTTCAGATGCCGGTAAACGCTGATGTAATTGTATTTGTGCTGAATTTGTACGGTGTAGCCGGTTTCCATTGTCCAGTTAGCTGCAATGACAGTTCCGTCAAGTGTGGCTCTCACTATTTCATTATCTCTGGTGACAATATCGGTTCCGAAATGTTTTCTTACGGGATCAAAACTGTTTGTTATTACCCCTTTGGCGGGTGGAAAAAACACAAGGGTTGCCGGTGTTTCCGGCATTACCACTACGGGTTTGACTTTAGACCGATTATCCGGGAAGCCCGTAGTTGCGGAACTTTCTATGGCTTGTTTGTTATCGCTGCTGTCTGTTATCCCTTCGGATATTTCCAGTTTGGGATTGTATGGTATTTCTCCAAGCAATACCTGTTTCATGTTGCTCAGATACTGATCCCGGAGCGCAATTTCGTGTGCGAGGGAATCGAGGCGTACAGCATTTTGAATGCTTGCCCTTCTGGCTTCCTTATCAGGATAGCCGGGAATACATTCTTTGAGGGGTGTGATCACAATCAAAGTGCTGGTCAGGGCAATGATGAAAATTATAAAGCCTGAAAGCAGGCTTATGAAGCCAAACCTGCTAAAAATCCATTTCTTTTTTTGTTCGAAAGTTTTGTGTTTGAAAAGCGCAAGGCTAAAACGCACACCCAACCATCGTGATAATCTTTTTAAGCTTGACATAGCTAAGGTTTAATCTGCAAAGATATGTTTTTTGGGTGGATATTTGTTTATTATCTGCATTTTTTGAAAGCCAATGATTCCGGAAAAAAAGAGCCACCTCTTTTCCAAAAAAGGCAGCTCCTGGTTATTTGTCAAATGCCGGTTAAATCTTATCAAGAGCCTGTCTGAGATCATCAATGATATCCTCTACATCTTCTATGCCTACAGCAAATCGAACCAGTCCCGGTGTGATGCCGGATTTCAACCTGGCTTCTTCCGACAAGCCGGCATGTGTCATTGAAGCCGGGTGCTGAATCAGCGATTCAACACCGCCCAGCGATACTGCCAGTAATGCAAGCTGAACATTATTCATCATGGTTTTTCCTGCATCAAAACCGCCTTCCAATTCAAAGCAGAGCATGGCGCCATAGTCTTTCATCTGTTGACTGGCAAGTTCGTGTTGTGGGTGAGATTTGAGCCCCGGATAATTGACCCATTTGATTTTTGGGTGTTTTTCGAGAAAATCTGCAACCAGTTTTGCGTTATCTGTAGCTTTTTGCACGCGCAGGGATAATGTCTTCACGCCGCGATAGACCATATAGGCCTGATGCGGGTCCATATTTCCTCCCATATAACGCATTGCAATCTGGAGCTTTTTATGGATTTCTTTATCTTTAGAGATGAGTGCGCCTCCAACGATGTCAGCATGGCCATTGATGAATTTTGTCAGAGAGTGCAGGACAATGTCGGCACCCAAATCCAGAGGTTGCTGCAGGTATGGACTGCTGAAAGTATTGTCAACTACTACGGGAATGTTATGTTTGTGAGCAATCTCGGAAATAGCTCCAATATCAGACAAGTCCATTGTCGGGTTGGCCGGGGTTTCCAGAAAGATCAACCTGGTATTTTCTTTGATGGCTGCTTCAACATTTTTGGGATTGCTTGTGTCCATATAGCTTGATTCAACACCAAATTTTGAGAAAATGGTTTCCATCAAAATGCGACTCGGGCCATAGACAGCATGCGTGCTTATCATGTGATCTCCCTGTTCGAGCAATGCCGTGTATACAGTTGAAACTGCTGCCATTCCACTGGCCAGGGCAATGCCACCGGAACCATTTTCCAGTTGTGCCAGCTTATTTTCAAGTGCCTCAATGGTGGGATTGGCCAAACGTGTGTATATGTAGCCTTTTTCTTCTCCCTTAAAAAGTTTCGCCCCATGTTCTGCATTTTTAAAAGCAAAAGTTGAGGTTTGATAAATTGGCGCTACTGCAGAGCCAAATTGATCTTCAAAATCACCGGCATGTATTTGCCTGGTATTGAATCCTTTATTTTTTGTGTCCATCGCTAAGAATACTAAAAGTGTTAAAATAAAACAGGGAGAGTTGCCTCTCCCTATGTTGATGAATAATCTTTTCGAATATGTGGAGTATATCGGAGTCGAACCGATGACCTCTTGACTGCCAGTCAAACGCTCTAGCCAACTGAGCTAATACCCCTTTTTGTTATTTGACAATCAGCAGTTTCTCGCTGCCGGTGATTGTACCTTGTTTGTTAAGAACATTGATGATGTACCAGCCTGCTGGTAAATTATCGGATGCAAAGATAAAAAACTTTGTATTGACTGCCACATTTTTTACAATTTTTCCTGCGCTATTTACAATTTGCAATTCATTCACAGTATGATCTGTGTTGTCAAGGCTTATGTAAAACTGTTCTTTGGCAGGATTGGGATATACCTCAAAAGAAGTGATGTTTTTGTTGTCAATTCCTGACTGACCATTGTAGTTAAATCTGGTGGCAAAGACCGTATCATGTGACGCATTGGTTTCAATTTCCACAAATGGTGTAGGGAATGCCGGGTTCCAGAGATTGATGGTGTTGCTTGTGTCTGTATATGGCAATTCCATTGGCAGATTGTCACCGGCTACTTCACCAAGTGGCATCCAGTCACCGGTGATGATTATTCTCACATAAATATCAATTTCGGTGATCATAAGCCTGTGCTCTTCAAGGCAGTCGTAGGTTCCTCCCTGGGCTGAAGGCAGATCTACAGTGACCTGAGGTTCATCAACAACATCAGATTCGATTTCCATGGTGAGCTTGATTTTCACAGAATCAATATATTGGGCATACTGATCATAATAGTCCGGAGGCAATATTTGTTCAAAATCACTGAAAAGCATGGCTCTCTCACCATAAGTGTCATCACTAAAGCTTGTGCCTTCGCTGGTTGGAAATTCCATCAGTGTCAGCGGGGTTTCTCCTGCAATTGGTAGATTCATGCCCATTTCAAACATATCTCCACTGAAGCCTGTGGCGTCTGCTTTTTGTTCTGTTTTTACGATAAAAATATCCTGATTACCCTCCCGCATCATGTGGGTTGCGTTGGGGAAGTTGCCGGCTGTGTCATGATCCTCCGGATTGAGGTAGCTCAATGTATCAATTACATATTGAGAAAAACCGTCCACGGATGAAAAGTCCCATGAGTTTCCGTCATAAAAATCTGAAACAAAAGCAGGGATGTCTCCGGGATTGTTCATATATTTTATTTTCGGGTGCAGGCTACCGGTTTCCGGGTAATCATCAGATGTAAATGTGGTTTGTGCTGACAGGTTGTGAGCTATCAATATGCACAGAGCTATGACAAAATATTTCATGTCAGAAGCTTGTTTGAGGTGTGATAGTAATGGTTTCTTCGTATGTCTTATCATTTTCAAGAATCAATACACCTATGCCTCTGCGGGTAGGGGTATTATTATCGCCGCGTTTGGTGACTTCTACTCTGTAAATGGATTCATACAGAAATTCTTTTCTTACTACACCATCTTCAGTGTAAGAGGTGTCGGCAATTTCCTTAATTCCTGATGCCAGATAAATTCTGGTTGAAGTATCATCAGAATCTGCAGCTTTTATGACCACCATGGCCTCGTCAACCAGCTCATCGTTTTGGTCAATGACTGTAATTTTTGCTTTTGGTGGTTCGGGGTCTTTACAGCTGAAAACCAAGCTTATTGTTGCAGCTAAAACCAGAGCAGGCAGAATCTTTATATAATTTCGTTTCATGATCAGGTAAATTAGTTACTTTTGTAACGTACAATATTAAAAAATCTTTTTGGAACATTCAAGAAAATCTGAAATGAGAAAAATAATTGTTTTTTCGCTGGTTATGCTGCTTATAGCATCATGTGCCTTGTTTCGTCCGAAAGGGCCGGTTGAAAAAAAGGTGCAGATTGAAACAAATAAAGGTGATATTTTCGTCAAACTTTACAATGAAACCCCGAAACACAGGGATAATTTTCTGAAACTTGCTGATTCGACTTTTTACGATAGTTTGTTGTTCCATCGTGTGATTGATGATTTCATGATTCAGGCCGGTGATCCGGAATCAAAGAATGCAGAAAGAGATCAGCGTCTTGGCAGTGGAGGACCCGGATATACAATAGAAGCAGAGATTGTTGATGGTTTATATCATAAAAGGGGAGCATTGGCTGCAGCCAGAGAATCCAACGACGTGAATCCGGAAAAACGCTCATCAGGTTCACAGTTTTATATAGTAGAAGGAAACAAATGGACAGATGATAAGCTGGATTTGCTTATTAAGCGCAGAAATTCACAGGTTTACAATAAATACATTGAGCGTTATTTAAATAAGCCCGAACATCAACAGCTGCAGCAAAAAGTTGATTCGTTGCGCAGACACGGTGAAAAGGAGGCTTTTAATGAAATCTACCTTGATCTTAAGGAAAAAGTAAGGCCGGAGATGATGGCTGATAGTGTTGAGTTGTTTGATCTGAATGAGGAGCAACGTCAGATATACAAAACTGTAGGAGGCAGCCCGCATCTGGATGGAGAATATTCTGTCTTTGGAGAAGTGGTTCTGGGAATGGATGTGGTTGAGAAAATTGCAGAAGTTGATACAGATATCAGAAACAGACCATTGAAAGATGTTTACATCCTGAAAATGCGTGTGTTGCCTGAAAAAGAATGGCGGGAGATTAAAAAGCGTCATGATAAAAAATCCAAATAAGCTGATAGCGATAACTATTCAAAATCCGGCAGATTATGCTAGAGAAAATTGAAGAATTAAAAAAGGAAGTTGAAAACTTCAATGCTGATACAGAAGAGCAGCTTGAAGCTTTTCGATTGAGAATGTTGAGTAAAAATGGTGAAATTCCTTCATTGTTCAAACAATTCAGGGACGTGCCCGCAGAAGAAAAAAAGGAATTTGGTCAGCGAATAAATCAGCTCAAACAAATGGCGGGTGAAAAGATAGAAAGCCTGCAAGAATCTTTTGCTGCACAGGACAGGGATTATTCCCATCTTGATCTTAGCAGGCCGGCATATCCTTCGGAAACCGGTACACGACACCCTCTGGCGATGGTAAGGCGGGAAATGATTGAAATATTTCAGCGTTTGGGATATGTTATTGCCGATGGTCCGGAGATTGAGGACGATGAACACAACTTTGGTCTGCTGAACTTTCCGCCCGAACATCCGGCAAGAGATATGCAGGATACATTTTTTATTGAAAAGAATCCTGATGTACTTTTAAGAACACATACTTCTTCTTCTCAGGCCCACGAAATGCAGGAGATGGATCCGCCCATCCGCAGCATCACACCCGGACGCGTTTATCGTAACGAGGCCATCTCTGCAAGGGCACACTGCCAGTTTCACCAGATTGAAGGATTGTATGTGGATGAAGGGGTTTCTTTTGCAGATCTCAAGCAGACACTATTGTATTTTGCCCGTGAGTTTTTTGGTGAGCAGAGTAAAATCAGGCTACGGCCTTCATATTTCCCATTTACCGAACCTTCTGCTGAGGTTGATGTTTCCTGCTCACTCTGTGGCGGTAAAGGATGCAATGTCTGCAAATATACAGGCTGGCTTGAAATTCTGGGTTGTGGCATGGTTGATCCAAATGTATTGGAAAGTGCAGGAATTGATCCCGAAAAATATTCGGGTTTTGCCTTCGGTATGGGCATTGAACGTATCGCCATGCTGAAATATGGCATCAACGATTTGCGCCTGTATTTTGAAAATGATAAGCGGTTTTTGGAGCAGTTTAAAACCAATATATAGGCTGCATACTTTTGCATCTGAAACAGAGCCGGTAATTCCCGTTTTTTTTAGAAAAATGAATTTCCTGCAGCCCGGGAACTGTAATTCTTATTTCAATACCCGTTTGGCCAGCTTTAGCTTTAGTTTTGTGTATGGCGGATAGCGTAATGCCGGATCTGTAAGATTGGATTTTTTCAGACGTGATTTGTAATGTGTAAAGGTTTCGAATCCGTACTTGCCGTGATAAGCACCCATACCGCTGTTTCCTACACCACCGAAAGGCAAACGGGGATTTGTAATGTGCATGATGGTATCGTTGATGCACATGCCGCCACTGCTTATATCGGTTTCAAATTGAGCTTGTTGTTTTTTGTTGGTGGTGAATAAGTAGAAAGCCAGGGGTTTAGGCCTTGCTTTGATGTTTTCAATGGCTTCTGCATCCGATTCCACGGAAATTACTGGCAGGATGGGTCCGAAAATTTCTTCCTGCATAAGCGGGTGTGATTCGGAACAGTTTTTTACAATTACCGGACTGATTTTTTTTGCATTTGCATCAATTTTGCCGGACCATTTGATATCACAATCTTTGATGAGATTTTCCAGGCGTTCGGCTTTTTCCTTATTTATTATGTTGGGATAATCGGGATGCTCGGTCGGTTCTTCTCCCCAAAAATCCCGGATTTGCAGTACCATACGGTCCATGAGCTCCTCAGAAATGCTACTGTGTGCATACACATGATCCGGAGCAATGCAGGTTTGCCCTGCATTCAGGAGTTTTCCCCAGATAATGCGTTTGGCAGCAAGTTTTACATTGGCACTCTTGTCAACATAAACCGGACTTTTTCCGCCCAGTTCCAGTGTTACGGGGGTGAGGTTTTCAGCGGCTTTTTGCATGACAATTTTGCCAACACGCGGGCTGCCGGTAAAAAAGATGTAATCCCATTTTTTTTCCAGCAAAGCCTGAGAAACTTCTTTTTCTCCCTGAAACAAGTGGATGTAATTTTCAGGGAAATATTGTTTGAATAATTTTTCAAGCAGTTCAGATGTGTGAGTAGAAAATTCTGAGGGTTTCAGTGAGATGACATTTCCTGCCGCAATGGCTGATGCCAGTGGGGCGATTGTCAGGTTGACCGGATAATTCCATGGTGAAATGATCAGCACCTGACCATAAGGTTCCGGCAGTATGTGACTCTGAGACCAGAAGTTTATCAATTGATTGGTACGCACATGTTTTTTTCTGCTGTATCGCCTGACATGCTTTTTTTGATGGGATATTTCATCAAGAGCATATCCTATTTCGGTTGCATAAGACTCAAAATCTGATTTGCCAAGATCTTTATTCAGAGCTTCACTCAGTTCACTGATGTTGTCAGAAATGCAGGTATGCAGGCTGTGCAGCATGCTTTTGCGGAATGCCACAGATTTTGTGTTGCCCGATTCAAAAAACTGCTGTTGTTTTTCAAGGAGATTTTTCATGATGTATTGTTTTATGACGAAACAGTGTGAATATAACAAAAATAAATGGATATTAAAAAAAGGCAGGGATGCAATTAAGACAATCTAACACTTTTTCTTTCAACTTTGTCCTGGATCCTTGTAAAATGGATTGATAGTTTTAATAAAAACAAATAAGCACCATAATCGCAGAGTATGAATAATTTATGTTTATCAATATTTTTTCTTTTGATAAAATCATTAGGACAATTACAGACACGGTCAAGGAATACTATTGAATCTTCAATAATACCCTGAAGTTTTGGCAAGAAAAACACTTGTGTGATCCATTGTTTTTTTATAGCCTCAATGTGAGAGTTTATCTGTTGTTCTGATTTTTCTGATTGTTTTATGAGTTTGTCTCTGTATTTATTAAGATTAAAAATTGGAGCATATACTATTTGTGAAGGAAAGTTACGTTTATGCGAAGTGTCAATATCACATGTGTTGGAAAAGACAATAGCTGGAGCAGGCTTTATTTTCGTGTCAGGTAAGTTAAATACTAACATATCCCTTAAGCCATCACCCTGAAAAATTATTTTGGATTGTTTCAAATAATTTGTATATATACGTGAATCAATGTTGTCTGGAAAATCCTTTAACCCCTGAAACAGTTCTGAGTCAGATTCTTCAGATAAAAATTTGGGTAGGTAAATTTTTATATCATCAAAGATCATATTAATTCCCAGAAATTCTCATTAACGATATCAACATATTCAGTGTCAATATCTTTTGAGTTATCAATAATTTCTTTTGAAAAATCTATTATTGCCTGCATTTTCTTTTCATCCTCATCTTGAAGGGTGTAACCTGAGTTAATATTGAAGGCTTTTTCTCTCCAATCTGTAGTTTGTGACATATCCTTTTTATAATTTGCTCTTTTTTCCGGGATTAAATTTTCCAAATTATCGTATGGTAAACTTACGACACTAGTGCTCAAGCTCGTTATAACAATAAGCTTTGTTAAAGTGGTATTTGTACAAGTTGTCATTTAATATTCCGGATTTAATTTTTGTAAAAATTTTTCTGTTAACAAGCTAAAAAACAAGGCTTTTTCTTTTTCGTGTCCATTTTCAATAATATCTTTTTTTCTGTTAAAAAAATCATCAATGTTGCCTTTAACAAAAGTATCAATGTCAATAACAGATCCTGCCTTCCCTTTATTTTCAGCATTATTAGCAATCTGTAGTGTACTGTTAAAGTCACCTTGCTTTATTTCTGTTCTTATAATTGTATTTTGGTAATCAATTATTTTATTATTCAGTAAAACTTTTAAATTAATATTATCATAAACATCACCACTAAAAAAATTGATATACCGAATACCTACTCGTACAATAGAATCAATGATATCCACTTTCTGAATTTTATTCAATATATTATATATTTCAGTGGAAAAAGCCTTCCATCCGATATATTCAGGGAATGAGCTTATGCTTATAACATCCGGCCCTATTTGAACGACAATATCTTTACCGCTAAGCCTGTAATGGGGTTTAAATTTAAATTGCGGATCAGAAGCCCTCACCTGGTCAGGTAATTGCATAATTGGCAATGTATCTACCTTTCTAAAATCCGACTTAAGGGAATTGTATAACAGGCCAAATACTGCATCCCTGTTGATTTTAGGCTTAAATCGTATTTCTACCAAAGCATCAAGTATCGGACATGGTTCTATTTTTTGTGGTAGCTTCATACGTTGTTTTTACAAATTTACATTTTAATTTTTACATACAACTTTTTTACCATTAAAAATCAT
>JBKGYK010000024.1:0-39124 GCA_046546095.1 Bacteroidales bacterium | reverse complement strand
GTTCAGGGATAAGGAATGAGATTGTAAATTCAAAAAAATACTAAACCTATGAAAAAGATTTTGATTTTTTGTTTTGTATTAAGCTTCTTAAGTCAGTTTTCCATCTCCCAGACTGTGGTGGATGATGGCATGAGCTGGAGTGTCTGGCATGGTTATTACGGTCCAATGGAAACCTCCTGGCGAACACGCCTGCTGAAAATTGAGGGTGATACCACCTTTAATGACATGGATTATAAAATTATCAAAACTGCACTGGATACAACCGGCCAGAATTATGGCATTCAGGGCGCACTGAGGATGGATTCCTCGAAAAAAGTTTATTACAGCGGCGATTTCTATGAAGAACGCTTGTTGTATGATTTCAATCTGCAGCCTGAGGATACATTTACTACCACCGGGATTTTAGGGTTTGATTATGAATACGACCTTGTTGTTGATGCTGTTGACAGTGTACTGATTGATAACGGAACCTACACAAAACGCATCACCTTCATTGATTACAATACGGGCTATCCTGTGGAGCAATGGTATGAAGCCTTCGGAAGTAATTTTGGGTTGTTGTATAGTGGTTTTTACCGTTATACCTGGGATCAGGATTATGAATTATTATGTAGCAAACAGAATGACGACTTGTTGTACATGAACAGTAACTATAACACCTGTTTTTTACCTTATGTGAACGTTTCAGATCAAATTAAACCAGAGGTTAGGGTATATCCAAACCCATGCAAATCTAAACTTACTGTAAATGCTGATGCCATGCAAAAATTAGAGTTGTACGACAGCAAAGGCATGATATTGCTTGCAAAAGACGTTGAAAAAAAACAGTATAAGCTGGATTTACAAAACATTCAACCAGGCATGTACTTACTAAAAATCATTACCGCAGATGGTGCTCTTGTTTCCAAAGTAATTAAGGAATAAAATTGCTTCCACGATCACTAGTATGGGTGGTATAGTGAGAATTTTTAATTCTTCAAAAAAGTCTGAGTTCAGGGATAGGGGATGAGATTGTAAATTCAAAAAAATACTGAACCTATGAAAATGATAATTTTATTGTTTGTTGCCGGATTACTAACGTAGGCTCTGCTGAAAAACACTAAACGCAATAAAAGTCAAGGACTTATATCATTACCTAAAATTATAAATGCAAGGTTTTTGCGTTGAATTCTAGAAAAAGCATACATTTATAAATAGCATAACCTTAAAGTAAAAAGTCATTATTTATTTTGCATTTCATAAGAAACATCTATATTTTTGACAAAACTAATCCAGAATCTGCATTTATGTTTTACCTTATCGCCAATATTAATACACAATAACAACAATATTGCCGCCAAGCGGTGCATGAACGCCGGAATTATAGTGTTTTACGGTAGACATGCTTGTCTGATATAAACAGTTTTGCAGCTCTGTATAAAACGAATTAACTATGAAGCGAATTGTGATTGTATTTTTTGCTGCTTTTCTGGCTATCAGTTGCTATTCTCAGGAAATCCTTGATACAAGCAGGGTTTGGAGTATACTCCATTTTTATGATTATAATCCATATTACCATTATACAAGATTCACAATTGTTGGGAAGGATACAACCATCAATGATACCGTATATAAAAGTATACTCTACACATATCGGGAAGATCAGTCAGACTGGAGGCGCATGGGGTTTGCCCGGGAATACCCTGAAGGTACCGTGTATTTTAGAAATGGAGTAAATACGCCAGAGTACATAGTATTGGATTTTAATGCTCATGTCGGTGATGTTATGGAGGTTGGTTCGGCAGATGGAAATTCAACCGTAAGTATGAAAGTTACAGATATTGATTATGTTTACATTGGAGGGGAGTACCGGAGAAGGCTGAAAATGGAAATTTTAGACTATAAATATGAAACAGAGTGGATTGAGGATATCGGAAGCTTAAATGGGTTCCCTTATAATATTGATGGTTTAACCGGGACAGACATTAAGAGTTTGTTATGTGCAAAAAAGAACGGGGAATTGTTGTATCAAAAGGAAGGGTACAATACATGTTATCATATATACAATGGAATTGAAGAGAATAAACCAGAGAGGAAATCTTTTACCATAACACCAAATCCGGTCAATGGAATTGCGTATATAAATGTTTCTGAATTTGATAAATCTACTGCCAGCATTATTATTTGTAACCTGCAGGGACAAATCATACGGCAAAAAGAATTGAATTCAATGGATGATGTTGAAATTAACAGTAATGATTTTGAACCGGGAGTCTATTTGATAACAATTAAAAGCAAAACCTTTGCATCGACCAGAAAAATCGTGATTTATTGAATCATATTTCGATGTAATTTTATGCATCCAAATCCAGACAGACATTTATGTCATTGTGGCAATATGATTATGAAAGATGCAATAATATGCTCATCTGTTTTAGAATGAAACACGAATCCAAATGGCAATTGATTGAAATCATTGGACGCTTAGCATTTTCTTTTCAAACGGCAGGCCATAATTGTAAGTGGTGCTGACCTTATGTTTGCCAATCAGGTGGTACTTATTGCAGGATCAATGTGTCTTGGGTTGAAATAATAGTGATTATTGGCCAACAGAATTGAGATATCTCACTATAAGCATTGTGATAAGCAGGTTTTCCAGTTCAATCCCCATGCATCCTCAGCAATGCCTCAGTTTCATCCGGATTGCAATTGAATAGCACCGCGGCCATTATTGCCAGCGAAAATGGCTGATTGAGTGTCTGGTAAAATGCTGATTTGTCCATTTGGTAACTTGTCAGCAGGCTGTCAACCTGCATGATGCGCTCTTCTGCCTGCAACATGCGTTTTTTCCCGGGATATATCCGGTCTCCAATGCTCCTGTAAAATGCCTGCAGGCTTTGTAAATCATGGATGTGAGCAGTGTCCGCAAAGGCCGGGTTTTCAAGCAGCCAGTTTTTCAACAGGCTGTCGTTTTTAAAAATGTCAGGTGATTGATTGAAATCCGGCTTGCTGTTGTGCGTGAAAAAGCTTACCTGCAGTGGGTTGTTTAATGATTTTCTCAGGTTCAGATTTGGCTCTGATGCATCTGTCAACAACAAGGGATTGACTGTCATCAAAATTCTTCCCTCTCCGGATGCGAAAAACAGACCGCTTTGCAATCCGGCGGGTGAGATGAGCATCAATTCTGAATGGGTTTTCACCAGAAAGGGCAGGTGCAGCATGCCGGTAAACTGCCTTGTAAAAATCAATTCCGCGTAATGCGAATCATACGTATCTCCGGTTTTGGCCGGATATCTGAATTCTGCCCCGGGAGGCAAATCGAGCCACAGATCTGCGCGTGCGGTGTTTTGAGTAAACCAGTTGTTCAAACGGTTGTCACTGCGGCTTTCAAACCAATGGTAGTAACCGTAAGGATAATATCTGATCACCTGATTCTGAATTCCCTCAGCACAGGCAGATTGCATCATATCGCATTGACGGATGCATGATTCCAGCTCCGAAACGCTGGCCACTTGTCCGCTGTCTGTCGTGAAAAACAGGCCAAAATCAGCGTCATACATGTGCCAGGCTTCTTTGTACCACACTTCTGCCACCACATGGCCCTGCAGCTCCACGCATCTTGCCTGATAGCCAAGTGTCTGCCAAAGCTGACATAAAAGAGCATTTCGGTGAGAACACAGTCCGCCTCCGGATGAATTGAGGAGATACACGGGCGAGTAAGAAAAGAGCTTTGGTTGCTGGTTGTGTTTATGCTCTGTGTATGTGTTGACAAATTCCCAGGCTTTTACTGCAAGGCTGTCTTCAACCGGCAGGCCGGGACTGATTTTTATGGATTTAACCGCTTTTTTCAGCTCTGATTCCTCCATCCACGGTCCGTGCTTGCTGGTCCAGCGGATTGCCTGCTTTTTATTGCCTGTATTTTTGATACTGTAACCGTAATATTGCAAATCAGAATGGCTTTGATTGAATTCCTGATTGTATGAAAAATCAGGTTGGTTAACAGGCCTGTCTGGTTTGCAAGTGAAGGCAAAAAGCAGTGCCGTAAAGAAAATTCCCGGCCTTACATCCATCTTTTATACCAGTTTTCAAGTACGGCAAACTTCCAGAGTTTCCAGTACATGTGATTGTCCAGATAGTGTTTGAGCTCGCTTTTTCTGATTATCCCATCTGCCACCAGTTCGGATGCACTGATGATGCCGGCGTACCATTTTGCGCTGCGGTAATACCTGTCCGGACCGACAAAACCCTGCTTTTTGCGTTGCAGAATTTCGCGTGGCATTTTGTTTTTTATGATTTGGTAAAGCTGGAATTTCTGAACGCCGCTTTTGTATACCTGCTTTGGTGATAAACGAAGCATGAAATCAGCCAGCTCATTCTCCAGAAAGGGCACACGTACTTCCAGACTGTGTGCCATACTGGCTCTGTCCACTTTGGTCAGTACAAGTTCGCCCATGAAGCAGCGAAGGTCCATACGTCTGAAACGGTTGGCATTGGGTTTGCCTGAGGCATTTTGCCGGTAAAACCAATCGCTGTCCTCAGGAATACTGTCCCGGAAATCGCCGGTTAAAAGCTGCTCAAGTCCGGGTTTTCTGATATGTCCCATAGCCATGGCCCTGCTGTATGCTTCCACTGAAAAAGGAGGAACAGAAGGGTTTTTATGCCATATATGAGCTTCTTTTTTTTGTGCCAATAAATTTTCGTAATGCCAGGTATACCCGCCAAAAAGCTCATCAGCACCTTCACCGGACAGCACAGCTTTATTTCTTTCGGATGCCAGTTCACTAACAAGCCAGGTGGGAAGAATGGAAATATCAGCAATGGGTTCATCGTAGTGCTCCATGAGCTTGTCCAGCATCTCCAGATGGTTTCTGTCAGCGATTTTGCTGAAGTGCGGCATGTCAAATGCTTCTGCAACCCGTTTTGCATATTGGTCTTCCGACTTCTTCCAGTTGCTGAAACCTATACTATAAGTGTTGGCATTTATCTTGTTGTCATACAGTAAGCTAACGATTGCAGAGGAATCATAGCCTCCACTGAGAAAAGCGCCTACAGGTACATCGCTTTGCGTGTGCATGCGTACAGAACGATTCAGTAACTCATGGATTTTTTCGGTAATCACAGATTGCGGCAAGTGAATCGTATTTTCCGGAGGCGTCCAGTATTTTTTAGTAATCTCTGCATTATTTCCTATGAGCAAAAAGGAGGCAGGTTCCAGTTTTTTGATGGATTCATACATGCTGTGTGGCGAAGGTATGTACCTGTAGCTAAAATAATCTGCTATGGATTCCGGACGGATGGTTTTGAGCTCAGGGGCGTATTTAATGATGGCCTTTATTTCCGATGCAAATATCAGATTATCAGCATCTCTGTGATAATAAAGCGGTTTAATGCCAAAACGGTCTCTGGCAAGCAGCAGCTCATTACGTTTTAAGTCATATAATGCAAAAGCAAACATACCGTTGAGCTTTTCCAGCATGCCGGTATGCCATTCCTGCCAGGCATAAAGCAACACTTCAGAATCGGAGCGACTGAAAAAGCGGTAGCCTTTTCCTTCCAGTTTACTTTTCAATTCGGGATAGTTGTAGATTTCACCATTGACTGTAACAATCACAGAACCGTCGCTGGTCTGCATGGGTTGCCTGCCGCTTTCCGACAGATCCATAAAGGCCAGTCTGCGGTGCCCAAAACCAATGCTCTCATCTTCATTGAACCATAAGCCGGCATCATCCGGCCCGCGGTGACGCATACTGTCACGGGAGAGAATAAAGTGTGTTTTGTTTATTTTTTGTTTGGAATGCCAGACACCATTGATACCGCACATACATGAACTATTTAAGCGTATGCATAAATTCCGGTATTCACAAGATCGGAGTTTATCCGTATCCATTCCGGAAGAACTGATATATAATACAGGTTGCTTTCGTTGGAGATACTGATTTCCAGTCTGAAATTTTTTCTTGCGGTGAGCAAAAACGGAATGTTATTGTTTGTTTTGTTAAGTGTCAGAGGTTCTGAGTGGTTGTATTTCTGAATTTTCCTGGCGATTTGTTCTTCTTTGTTTGTTGAGTTATGATTAAAGCGGATATGCAGACTTTTTACCGATCTCAATTTAGTCTGGTGATTGGTGGCAATGCTACGGACAAAGTCTCCGTCTTCAATGCATTTGGCAAAAAAAACCTGATCGCCATAATGCACTTCGCCAAAAATGCAGGCCCCTTCTTGGTAGGCTTTTATTTTGTATTTGGCAGGACTGAAGGCCTTCTTATGGCCCAGTTTGAGAATACACTTATAGGCACTTTCTTTCATCGCCCACAGGCAGGCAAGCCCGTGTTTTGTATTCTGCAATGCAATAAAGCTGAGTTCCTCCTGTGTGAAGAATTTTTCAATTCCATGCCTGCACAGCGTGTTCAGGTTATCATGGTTCTTTAGGTTGATCAGGTCATTGCCAATTACCGTCATCATAATTCAGTTTTTTGTTCAATGATGTCAGTCAGATTTTTGATGGTTACGATTTTTTCCAGATTGTCATCATCTATCTCAATGTCAAATTCCTCTTCAACATCCAAAACGATATCCACAATGCGTGCGGAGTTGATATTCAGGTCTTTAATGATTTCTAATTCCGGTTGATACTTGTTCCATACTTTTTTCTCAAAGCTGTATCTTTTTAAAATTCCGACTACCTTTATTTCAATTGACTCCATTGATGCTTATTATTTTGTTTTGTAAGTTAGTAAAAATATCATACAAGCTGAAAAATTTTTTCTCAAAAAAGATCAGAACGCTTTAAAACCAGACAAGCATTGACATCCCCAAAACCAAAGCTGGTTTTTAGCAGCGTGTTGATGTTTATGTTCATGTTTTGCTCAGGTATGCATTTTTCATCAATAAGTTTTGTAATGCCTGCATGCAGGGGTCTGCTGTTCAATGAAGCTGCCAGTTTGCTTTGTTTCATTTGCAGGATTGCAGCAATGGTTTCTATGGCACCGGCTGCACCTATGCAGTGACCTGTCTGGCCTTTTGTACTGTTGATGTAAGGAAAATCTCTGTTACTAAGGTTCAGAGCAGTACTCAGGTTTTGAATTTCCAGTACATCTGCCATGGTAGAACTAAGATGTCCGTTGATGTAGTCGATTTTTTCCGCAGAGACACCGGCATCACTTAGGGCTTCCCTGACACAGGCAAGTACGGAAACTGATGAAGGGGCCGTCATGCTTCCACCGTGTCGCATACCGCCACTGTTAACAAAGCCGCCGCCATATTCTGCCAGGATGCTTGCATTTCGTTTTTTTGCTGATTCCAGGGATTCCAGCAGCAGTACACCTGCACCTGCACCCGGAACAAAACCTGTGGCTTCATCGCTCATAGGGCAGGAGGCTGTTTCTGGTCTGTCATTTTTTTTGCGTGCCAGTACCCGCATCACATCAAAACCAATCCACGAGTAAGGAGAATAAGCTTCGCTGCCACCGGCCAGCATGCGATGAGCTTTGCCCTGGGCGATGCGTTCGGCAGCAGTGATGATGGCTTCTGTTCCGGTAGCACATGCCGATGAGCTGGCACTTATCCTGTTTCCCAGTCCGAGAATCATTCCCAGATGGGCTGCAGGTGCGTTGGGCATGTTTTGTTCTATGATAGTGCTGCGCAGTTTTCGTTTTTTATCTGGCCGGCTGTTTGGTACAATATGACCGGCAGTACTGTCAACCGATCCCATGCCTGTACCAATGAGGGCTCCGGTGTGAGGGTCTGCATCCCCGTCAAAATCTCCAGGAATGCTGAGCCCTGCACTTTCCCATGCTTCAAGTCCGGCCGCAAGGGCGTAATTCAGTACCATACTGGCTTTTTGGGTGCCGTATTTTTGCATCAGGTCTCTCAGGTATGTATCTTCCTCAGGTACTGCTCCAAGCTGGCTGCGGAAGCCATAATCTGCCAGTTCAGGCATGCTTTTTATACCGCATTGTCCGGTAAACAAACCGTTGGAGAAAGCTTGCATGCCATTGCCGATGGGAGAGATAACACCCATTCCTGTTATTACTACACGATGTTTCATTCTTTTTTGTCCTTATTCATTACAAACTTACATAAGCCATCTGCCCGGGCAATCAAAGCATCATTTACGGAATCCCGCATTTCAATCATGCTGCGTAGGGTGTTCCTGCGAAGGTATGTTTTCTGTGCCCTGACAATCACTTCGGTGCCTGGTTTTACAGTCGAGAAAAATTCAACATTGACATGCGATAAAGCGGGTTCCCATTCGTCTTCCCGTAGATTCAGCAGGTGTATTCCATGTGCAACCAGTCCGATCTGACCCATGCATTCTAACAGCAATACACCGGGCACTATTTGTCTGTGGGCAAAATGAGCTTCCATATAATTGTCATGCCTGTCAAAACAGTAAATTCCGCTGATGCTTTCTTCATTTACTTCGGTGATCTTGTCAACAAACAAAAACATCTCACCATAAGGCAGGGCATCGATGATTGTTTTGCTCAATTCAGTTTGCATGATTGTTTCATTTTGATGGCAAAGTAACACAATCCACCTGAAATTTACCAAACTATTCTGTCCCCCCAAACAGACTTTTATTTTTCAGATCGTTCCTGGTGATGATACCGTGTTTGATGCCATGGGCTTCCACAGCTTGCCAAACAGACCAGTTTTTTTGCCCCCAGCGGTGATACACATGAAGAAAAGCCGGAGCAAAAGCAGTCTGAAAACCATTGTAAGTGTAACCTTTGTCAGGATGATATGCTACTTCTTTATTGTCAAAGTCTGTGATGAAATTGTATTTTACGGGAAGTCTTTTTTTGTGCTGAAAATCATGTTCGAAAGCTGTAATAATTAAGCTTAGCTGATCAATATACTTGTTTGCCAATCGTGGGTTTTTCATCAATCTGCTGCTGTGATAATGCCAGGTTTCAAATGCTGGAAATGATTGATTGTCAAAGAGAAAAACGCCACCGTTCCAGTGCCTGAAATCTGCCGGAATACACAAGCCGCTGTCATTTTCCAGGAATTCTCTCAGGTGTGAGCAATGGGGTGTTTCCGGGATAAGTTTGGTGCCATTTTTGTCCTGCCAGTGTGCGGATGCTGGCATAAAGCCGTATTGTTTCCGCATTTTTCTCAGATAATACTTTCGGTCATAGTCTATCAGATAGCCGTCCTGATGCCAGGTTCGGGTGATTTTGTCGAAGTGATAACTCTTTTCAATAGTAAAACTGCTTTTTGCCGAAAGGTAGCGATTGAATAAATATTGCAGAATATCAGCGGAATGCCTGAGTGGTTGTTTTTTATACGCATGGAAGATTTGTTGCAGAGCAGTTCGCCGTTTTTCTGTCTCATTTTCCGGTTCAGGGATGGTATTTTTGATAAACTGCCAGGCGTTTCTTCGGTAATCAAAGGCCTGTTTACACCCGCAATGCAGGGCATATGGACTATGGTAGTCAATGGAGCAATGATCATCGGCAAAAAGTGGCCATGATTTGAGTTCCTCAAAAACATTGTTTATTGCATCGCTGATTGCAATGACATCGGAATCAAGATAACAATAAACAGCACTTTCCGGATTAGGCAGGTAGCGAGGCAGGGATGTTTCCAAAAAGATACTGGCCTGGTTGTTACTGAGATTTTGCGGAGTTCTGATGTCAATGATATATTCCTGCGGATGATGGACAGGCCCCTGGTTTCTGCTGCTGTCAGTAAGCACAAGTATGGGATAGCGGCTGTGATAGCGCAGGTATTTTAAGGAAAAATTTAATTGCTCAGTATAAGCTTTTTCACCGCAGACAACGTAAACAAAATACCGCATACCTCAATTCTGGTTTTGTCCGGCAAGTTAAGGATTTTCAGGTAAATGGCATGACACTATCGTGTATTATGCCGGAAAATCTATGCTCTTTCATGAAAAATACCTAAATTGTTGCCAAATATTGTGGGGTGGTGTCAGGAAAAATCAATATAGTCCGCCTTTTCAGGCTGCGTGAATGGCTGTTGACAAAGTTATGTTTTCAGCTTGCCTTTGCTTTGATTCTGGTATATTATTTCGACCGTGGGTATTTGGAATTCATTGAAATAAGTGGAATATTTCTTTTGTATTTATTGCCTGCGGGTGCTTTTGCCTATCTGATCAATGATTACTGCGACCGGGGTGTGGATTTCCTTGCAGGAAAAATGAATGCCTGCCAGAAACTGCGTCCGGAATTTGCCTTGCTGCTGATTGTTTTTTCCGGAGCTGCTGCTTTTTCTCCTTTGCTGTTGCTGGATGAATATCCTTCGTATTATCTTGGGCTTATCGTAGCGCAATATGCCATGATTATTGCCTATTCTGCTCCGTCCATCCGTCTGAAAACTACCTATGCCGGCATTTTTGCCGATGCTTTGTTTTCTTTTTTGTTTCCTGCCCTGATTGTCGTGCTAATTAGTCTGGATGTTATGTCCAGGCATTTCCAAATGACAATTTCCGGGTATGTGTTTATTTTATGGCTGATTCTGGCCGGATTGAGAAGCATCATTTCTCATCAGTTGTCAGATTTTGTCAATGATAAGAAAGCTTTACAAAAAACCCTGGCAGTGAGGACTGGTAAAGCTGTGGCAGAAAAAATCAGGCATGCAGTTCTTTTCTGTGAATTGATTGCCATGTTGGTCTTTTTTGCTTTACTCCCTGAAGAGTTGTACTGGTGGCCAGTAGCAGCCGCAGGTATGTTCGTGCTAAGCATGCTTTTGGCCGGCAGAAAATTTGCATGCTCAGATATTGATGGTTTTCTGGAATCACTGAATCATGGCCTGAATTTTCATTTGCTAAACGGAGCAGCCATTTTGCTTTTGTGCGATAATCAGCTTCTCTTCGGGCTCATTCCGCTGGCTTATCTTTTCTTGCGTTTTCATGCAAAATTTACTGCTTATGTATCTGTTGCAGGCAAATGGATTTATTACAAATGGCAGGGACTTATTCGTCGTCTGCATTGATTAGGCAATGGGTTCATCGCGGGATTCAGGTTTTCGAAACAGCAATTCGAGTGGTTCCAGAAAAATGAAATTATATCCGCCATCATACAAATCAATTCCGTGATCAGCTTCAAACTGCCGGACGGATTTCTCATTGTCAAGCGGAAGCTGATGACGCTGAACATATTGCAGCGACAGGTCTGCCTGCCTAAGGTGTTGTAAGGTGTCATACAAATCCGGCAGCTTATACGCGTATATGGTGTTCATTTTTTTGATGGCTTTTTTCACTGCCTTCCTGCGGGATTTGCTGCCTGTAATCTCTTTTTGAAAGTAATCCTTAATATAGATTTGCCCGTTTTTTTTCAAAACTCTTTCTGCTGATTGGATAAGTTCTTTGGGCCGGGCGGCATGTCCGTAGGATTCAAGCATGATGATAAGGTCAAAATGTTCAGCCGGATAGATGTCATTGAGATGGTGAAAATCGCCTTTTTGGGGAAAGATTTGATCTTGCAATTCTGCCTGCCTTATGCGGTTTTCAGATATTCTGATTTGCTCGCCGGAAATGCTGAGAGCATGAATTTTCACATCAAAATTTTGAGCAAAGTAAATCGCAGGACCGCATACCCCACAGCCTGCATCCAGAATTGTGATGCCATCCCTGATGCCGGTCTGTTCTGCCGTGTATCTGAGCAGGTCATGCACATCAGTTGGCCGGTGCGCCTGTATGACATCTCCATAGCCGGATTCCATATAGCGCCGTGTCCATGCATCATAATATGTTTCCGTTTTTTTACTCATGTATGCCTGGTTTTTTCGTGATTTTGGTGTGGATTCTTCGCCTGAACATCTGCATGCGGGATGCATGCCGTTTCGTTACAGCCGCTCTGCCAAAATAATAATCTTCACAAGCCTTTTCAGGGCAGGGGCGCGGACCCTGGTTGAGCGGGATGTTTTCTTCAAACAAATTGCCAATAAGCTCGGTACGCGTAAAACAGGACTGGAGGTCTCCGTTTTCTTTCATAATAAAATACTTGCTCCCGGCCTGACAATACCTGCCGTAAAAATTCATATCTCCACGGGCAATCATGAGCTCTGTATCATCCAGGGCGTGGGTCTCCACAAAATCACGTTCTGTTTTGCTGTACGCCTGCGGGTATACTTTTCTATTATACATGCCCCTGTAGCCATAGACAATGGTTTCTATGCCCGAATTATGAAACATGCGTATGTCTTTTTCAATCCGGCTTAGGTTGGGAGGGTAGGCAACAAAGTTCACAAGCAAGCGAAATCCGTGATTCTGCAGGTAGCGGCATTTGTTCATAAAATCATCCTGCAAATTATGCTTTTTCAGTTCATCATGATGATAACTTGCCGAAATTGACAGCACTTTGCCGGGTTCAATTATGTCGGCAAATCTGTATACAGAAGAATGGCTCAGGTTGGTGGTAATGGCGATTGTGTTGTTCCGTGTAAGAGCCTTACAAAGCTCCGGAAAATCAGGATAGAGGAATGGTTCGCCGCCGGTGAGCAATATCAGCCACGAAACTCCGGTGTGTTCAAATACCGAGGCTGCTTCATCCGGACTCAGTACCCGGAAGAAGCTGTGATGCTTTTCGGTGTTGCAATATTCACAATTGAAATTGCACTTTTGAGTCAGCATCCAGCTCAGGCGGTATTCAAACTGCTTCAGACTTCCACTATGTAAATTCCTGTTTTCCATGCGCAAGTTAATCACCTGTGTAATCAGTCATCTGACAAATAAATCCTTTATCCAGAATGTATTTCTCAATTTCCTGCATGTCTTTCTGGATTTTTTTCACAGGAATTTTTGGTGTCATTTTATAGCTCTCTGCCATTGGCGATTCAAAATAACGCAGCAAGACAAAATGGCTGAAAACATTCTGATCAATAATGGTTTTGATGGCCTGAATATCCTCGTTGGTTTCACCGGGAAAGCCAAACATAAAATGGCTTGTCAGTTTCAACTCCGGATTCAAAGCTTTCAGTGTTTTCAATACGGATATGACCTCCTGTATATTGTAATTTCTCCGCATGCGTTTCAGGAGCGTGTCTGAAGCAGCCTGAAAGGGGACAATCATATCCACTATGCGTTTTTTTTCAACCAGTTTTCTGAAACTGTTCTGATATTTCAAGAGCCAGCGGGGATGGAGGTTATCAATGGCCCAGCGAACGTATTTCTCTTTGGGAGTGATGTTGTCAAGATGCAACATAAGTTCATCAAAACTGCTTTGAATATCCAGCCCGTAAGCTCCCGTATCATCGCCATTGAAAACAAAAACCTGTTGATTTTTTTCCAGGGCTGTCTTGTAGGTATTTTCGATTCTGCTGATACTGTAACTTTTGAGTTTTCCCATAGCCATTCTTACCGTGCAGTAGGTACAGGCGTTTGGGCATCCGTGGCTGGTGATAATCAGCTGTGGACTGAGATGAAAATTCAGCAGGCGGGGTTTTTGATATTGCTTAAACTGATTCAGGTAAAATGTATTGTATTCAAGGTTTTTATGACTTTTTGCCGGTAAAGGAATGTCCTCAAAGGGTAGCCTGAAATCAGGAAACAGATTGTCAATTTTATCAAGCTGGCTGGACACCAGGAGTTCGCCTTTGAAAAATGATCTGATTTCCTGCTGGCTCATCACCGGGGAACAACCTGAAATAATAATGCGCTGCTTATCATTGTCCGTGGCTTTAATATAATCCATGGTAATGGCGTTGGTGGTTTCAACAATTGAACAACCAAATATCATGATGACATCTGCATTTTTTCTGTCTGATGGTTTTCCGCCGTTGGCTTTAAAGTAACGATGAACTCTTTCTGCTTCCACACCCCGCATCGGACAACCAAATACTTTTATGTAATATCTAAACATATCTGTTTTTGCTTTATGCCTGTTTAGGTTCCTTTGATTCTGATTTTGTGATCTCTGTTTTGAAATTTTGCTGTACATAACCACTGACATGTTTGAAAACCGGTTCTTTTTGACCAGGTGAATAATGAAATATCAACAGTTTGTTGTAGTTTATCAAAATTCTTGAATCCCGAATGACCAAAATTCCCATGTATCCGGAAAAATTGTTGAAATAGTTCCCGGGGATAGTGATTTCCATCCTGTATTCTGCATTCTCTTCATATCGTCTTTCTTCTGAAAACCAGCTCATCAGAGTCTGATTGTAATGCCGGTCATTGAAGTAAATTCCTATGCTTATTTTGTCTGCTATGCTTGTTTTGAAATACACGACAATGGTTGAACTCAATGAAGCATCTGGTTTGCTGCATACATTATTGTCCGAATTAATGCTGGTTTGTGTAAGCTGGAACTCTCCTTCGTGATTTTCATAAATTGATTTGTAATTTTCTGTTAGCGGATAACTTAGCTTAGCTCTGTGGAGTTCATCTTTTCCCTTGTCGAGTATTGTTTTCCGATAGTACTGAACTACCTTTTCCGGTGTATTTACAGTAAGCAGTTTTCCCTGGTTCAGCAGTACGATACGATCGGCAATTTCCACAATCTGGTCAGGGGCATGGGTTACGATCCCTATGGTTTTATTTTGCTGCTTAAGTTCTTTCATAATATTTATGGCCTGTTTCTGGAACGCCATATCGCCCACACTCATCACTTCATCAAACAAATAAATATCGGCATCAATATTGACAACAATGGCAAAAGCCAGTCGCATATACATTCCGCTGCTGTAGAGTTTTACCGGACTGTCAAGAAAAGTGCTGAAACCAAATAGCTCTGTTATCCTGCCGAGTTTGTTGTCAACTTCCTTTTTTTTCATTTTGTGGAGGCGGGCATTCAGATAAATATTTTCTCTTCCGGTGAGGTCTGGATTAAAACCGGTACCTACTTCAAGAATTGATGCTACTTTTCCTGTGATGTCAATATGTCCGGAATCCGGGGCAGTGATTTCACTGATGATTTTCAGCAGGGTGCTTTTCCCTGATCCGTTGGGGCCAATGATGCCGGTAATTTCACCTTTGGGGATATCCAGATTAATATTTTCCAATGCGGTGACAAACTTTTGCCCTGTATCACCCGGCAAGGCATACGACTTGCTGATCTCACATATTTTTATGACCGTATGTTGTTCAGATGATGTCGGCATATTCTTTTTCCTTTTTGCGATAATTGTGCCATCCCCACACAAACAAAACTGTGACAGGGACAAGGCTTATAAGATATTGGACTTCAGGGAAAGCAGTACCGAAGAGAGCCCAGCGCATTCCCTCTATGGCAAATGCTGCCGGGTTGATGTACAGGATATATTCCAGTTGTTCCGGAACAAGCGTGGCCGGATAAAATACCGGTGTCAGGAAAAATCCAAAATTGATCAGGTAGGGTATTAGTCTTGACAGATCCCTGTATCTCACAGAAATGCTGGAAATCCAAAGCCCCAGTGCAATGCCGCTGAAAATGATTATCAGTAAAAACACAGCCACCATTGGTATCTCAATACGCAAAGGCATGCCTGATAATATTATGATAAGCAGAGCTGTCATCAGGGAAAAGCCAAAATCAACAAGTCCGGGCAGAGCCTTGCTGATGGGTAAAATCACCCGTGGAAAGTATACTTTTGATAAGAGATGTTGTGAGCTTATCAGGCTGTTGCCGGCTTCCTGTACCAGTTTTGAAAAATAAACCCAGGGTATCATTCCGGTCAGCACAAAAAGCGGGTAGGGGATTGCTCCTGTATCAACATGCAGAAAGACACCGAAAATAAGCCAGTAAACTGCTGTAGCAACCAGGATTTGTAAAAGATTGATGAAATATCCCAGCCAGGTTTGGGCATTGTTGCCATGTATTTCACTTTTGGCAAAACTTAAGGCCAGGCCCAGGTTGTTAATACTGCGAATCAAATACTCCCGCATGCCAGCCGGAGCAGCACTTATTCGTCTGCTTTGTCCTGTTCTCCCGTTCTCTGTCTTCATGATTCGGTTTTCACTTTAGTAAAGGTAAGCTTTTTCCCTTGAAAACAAAACAGGCAATTTTAACAAAATTTTAACCAGTCTGCATATTGTAATGCTGCTGACAATCGTTTTTTCACGGAAGTTTTATAAATTCGTAACGCAAAACAGCCAAAACTAAATTGTGTAATTATGGAGCAAACAGTAGATATCAAAGCTTTGAATGAGCGGATTCATGCCGAAAGCGGTTTTATGGACCTGCTGAACATGGAAATGTCAAGGGTTATCGTTGGACAAAAGGCACTGATGGAAGGTATGATGGTAGGATTGTTGTCAAACGGACATCTATTGCTGGAAGGTGTACCCGGGTTGGCAAAAACACTGGCTATCAATACCCTTTCCAGTACCATCAATGCAGGTTTTAGCCGCATACAGTTCACTCCTGACCTTTTGCCGGCCGACCTTGTTGGTACATTGATTTATTCTCAGAAAAATGAAGAATTTATTGTTAAAAAAGGACCGATTTTCAGCAATTTCATTCTTGCTGATGAAATCAACAGAGCACCTGCCAAAGTTCAGTCAGCTCTACTTGAGGCCATGCAGGAGCGTCAGGTGACCATTGGTGATGAAACCTTTAAACTTGAGGAGCCTTTCCTGGTGCTGGCAACGCAGAATCCTATCGAGCAGGAAGGAACCTATCCATTGCCTGAGGCCCAGGTTGACAGGTTTATGCTTAAGCTGGTTATCGATTATCCGTTGAAAGAGGAGGAACGGCAGGTAATCCGTCAGAATGTGATTGGAGATTTCCCAAAAGCCCGGCAGGTTGTCAGCCCAGAGCAAATTCTCAAAGCCCGGCAGGTTGTCCGTGATGTTTATATGGATGAAAAAATTGAAAACTACATCCTCGATATCGTTTTTGCCACAAGAAATCCTGAAAATTTCAATCTGGACAGCATAAAACACATGATCTCCTTTGGGGGTTCTCCGCGTGCAAGCATCAATCTTGCCCTGGCATCAAAAGCCTATGCGTTCATAAAACGACGGGGATACGTGTTGCCTGAAGATGTGAGGGCCATGTGTCATAATATTCTGCGACATCGTATTGGCCTTACATATGAAGCTGAGGCTGAAAATATTACGGCTGAAGAACTGATTAGTGAAATTTTAAATAAAGTGGAAGTACCTTAGTTTTAAAAAGCAGGGTTCAGGTGTCAGGTGTCAGGGGTCAGGGGTTAGTTGACAGGTGACATATGAAAGGTGCGTTATGATAGTAGAGTTTTAGTTTATTTTAGTTGTAATAAAAGTTAGCATTTTCAATTTGGATTTTTGAAGGAAGTTAAATTTAAAAGATGTTTTTATGGAATCTTTTAATGAAAAATACCGCCAAAGATCGTTTCAGTTTGCTGTAAAATTGGTGAAATATTGTATGAAACTACGGAAAAGTGGCTTGCCATATGATTTGTTTAGTCAACTCATAAAGTCAGGAACATCTTTTCCTGCTAACTTTCGTGCTGCAACTCAAGCCAGGTCTGATGCTGAGTATTATTCTAAGATATGCATAACTGTGGAAGAGTGTGATGAAACAGTTTTCTGGTTGCATTTGTTAGAAAAAAGCGAGCTTGCAGAACCCGGCAATGAACTTGGTTACCTTCAAAATGAATCGGAAGAACTCGTGAAAATATTTACAAGTCTTAAATTTAAAGTTGCTGATCGAACTGGGAAAACATATTCACCTCACAAAAATGCTAACGAAAGTCAACACAAACATAAAACGTGATAAGCGCACCTGTCACCTAACACCTAACACCTGGACCCCTAACCCCTGACAGTAAACATATAATAACATGGAAACCAAAGAGCTTTTAAAAAAAGTAAGAACGATAGAAATAAAAACCCGTGGTTTGTCCCGGCAGATTTTTGCAGGAGAATACCATTCTGCTTTTAAGGGCAAGGGTATGGCCTTTAGCGAAGTGCGGGAATATCAGGTGGGTGACCCGATAAAGGATATTGACTGGCATGTTACAGCCAGGTTCAATCATCCCTACGTGAAAGTGTTTGAGGAAGAGCGTGAGCTTACCGTGATGCTTCTTGTCGATGTGAGTTCGTCACAGGCATTCGGTACACATGAGCGACTGAAAAAGGAATTGACGGCAGAAATATCAGCTGTTTTGTCTTTCTCTGCCATCCAAAACAATGATAAAATCGGTGTGATTTTCTTTTCTGACAAAGTTGAGAAGTTCATCCCGCCCAAAAAAGGCAAGAAACATATTCTTCGCATCATTAGGGAAATGATTGATTTTAAGCCGGATCATTCAGGAACAAACATCGCTGAAGTCCTGCGATATCTTACCAATGCCCTGAAAAAACGATGCACCGCTTTTCTGATTTCAGATTTTATTGATGAAAATGACTATCTCGATGCTATGCGCATCGCAGGGAATAAACATGATCTGGTTGCTTTGCGTGTTTTCGACGAAAGGGATGGGAAGCTTCCCGATGTGGGCATGGTACGCATGAGAGACCCCGAGTCCGGTGAGATGATGCTTGTGGATACATCCCAGCGCAGCGTGAGAGAGAATTATGAGAAAAGCTACCGGAGTTTTTCCAAAAAATCCACAGAAAATTTCAGGAAATCAGGTGTGGATTTTGCAGAGTTGAAAACCAATGTGGATTATGTAAAACCTTTAATTGCATTATTTAAACGCAGATAATTATGAAAGCATTTATACAAGCAAGTGTGACTTTGGTGTTAGTTTTGCAAGCAACTGCCGGATTATCCCAGGATTTTTCAGTTGTCGCAAAATCCAGTGCTGATAGCATTACCATTGGTGACCGGTTCGATTATACCCTGAGTTTGCCTGCAGAATCAGATGATACTGTGGTTTTTCCTGAATTTTCCGAAGATACCATCATTTCTGAATTGGAAATCATTGAGCGTCACAATGCAAAGTTTGATGAAGACAAACAACTGATATCCCGCAGCTATACCGTGGCCGCCTATGAACATGGAGGTAAATCCATACCGTCACAGGAAATTGTCATGAATCCTGGTTCAGATAGTTTGCTGCTGGAGTCGAACTCACTTAGTGTGTATATTGAGCCTGTGGTTGTTGTGGATACCCTGAAAGTAGATACAATCTATGCTGAGAGGGGAGGTATCGTGGTTTTTGGAAAAAGCGGTTTCAAGCAGGAAATAGAACAACAAATTACAGATTCTGTACGAAGAAGTATGTCTCCGGATAGTGTGCAAATGCTGGAAGATACACTCAGACAGATGTTGACGCAGCGGTTTGCCAGCGAGATATTCCGGAATGTCGGATTTCGAAAAGAAACTGAGATTGCACAAATCGCAGGAGCTTCAACAGAGAGGATTTTCATCCTGAAGCCCCAGGCTGTACAGAATAATTACAGAATCCCCGGTGCCCGTGATACGGTTTTTGTACAGGAATTTGACACTGTCACTACAGGACAGGCACTTTATACCGCGTATGAAATCAAGGACATTGAAGATGATTTGTACAAAACACCCCTGACAGTTTCCGAGGCTTTGTATTATTTTCTGGCCTTCCTGAAAAAAAATTGGTGGTGGCTGACTGTCCTTGTATTACTGATTCTTGGTGCGATATACTATTTTAGATTTTATAAAAAGAACAAACCTGTATTCCGGCAGATAGTCAAGCCCTCAGAACCTGCTCATGTTATTGCCTTTCGTGAGCTGGACCGTATTAAATCAGAAAAATTGTGGCTGAAAAACAGGGTTAAGGATTTTTATACTGATTTAACGGATACCTTGCGCCATTATCTGGAAAACAGATACGATGTCAAGGCCATGGAAAAAACCAGTGCTGAAATTATGGAGCTCCTGGATAAGGAAGATTTACTGGAAGATAGACTGCGAGAAAAAATGCGTGATATTCTTCAGCGATCTGATTTTGTAAAATTTGCCAAATCTCAACCATTGACAAATGAAAATGAAATGAGCCTGACGCAGGCATATGAAATTGTGGAAGAAAGCAAAGAAGTGAGAACAGATAAAAGTGAACTGGTTGATGCGGAGCTTCAAACGGAGAATGAAGATACTGATGAACCAACAAGTCAAAAACAGAAAGGATCATGATGTTTGGAATTGATACATTTGCCAACCCGGGTTTGCTTTGGCTGCTTACGGGTATCATACCGCTTACGGTCTGGTATATACTGAAAAACAATAAGCAGGAGCCGGAACTGAAAATGTCCGGCTTGCGGCCTTTTCGTAATCAGAAGCCTTCACTGAGGGTGCGTTTGAGGCATCTTTTGTTTGTGATGCGTATGCTGGCAGTTGCTTTGATGATTTTTGCCCTGGCACGTCCACAAAAAGAAGACTCATGGCGACAAACAGATTCTGAAGGCATTGATGTCATGATTGCCCTTGACATCAGTGGAAGTATGCTGGCCGAGGATTTTACACCAAACAGGCTTGAAGCGGCTAAGGATGTTGCTATGGATTTTACTGCCGACAGACCAAATGACCGCATTGGTCTGGTTGTGTTTGCCGGTGAAGCATTCACACAGTGCCCGCTGACAACAAATCATCAGGAGCTGACAAGATTGTTCAACCAGGTGGACAGTGATATGCTGAACAGTACCGGAACTGCCATTGGCATGGGTCTTGCCACCTGTGTCAACAGGCTCAAAGACAGCAAAGCAGCAAGCAAAGTTGTGATATTGCTTACTGACGGTGTAAATAACTCAGGATCTGTATCACCCCTGACCGCTGGAGAAATAGCCAAAGAATTCAATGTGCGGGTATATACCATTGGTGTTGGAAGTAAGGGAACCGCCCCTTATCCGGTAAAAACGGCCTTTGGCATCCAATATAAAGATCAGGAAGTGAAAATTGATGAGGATGTTTTGCAGGAACTGGCAAGCATGACCGGAGGCAAATATTTCAGAGCAACAGACAATGAAAAGCTCAGACAAATTTACAACGAAATTGATCAGCTTGAAAAAACCATCATCAAAGAAAAGGAATACACCAATACTGAAGAGAAATTTTTCTGGTTTCTTTTTGTGGCTGTGATATTGCTGATGACTGAAGTATTTTTAAGAAACACTGTATTTAAACAATTACCTTAAACTGAACACTATGTTTCGTTTTGAAAATAATGAATTTTTGTATTTGCTGCTGGCGGTACCGGCGTTGTTTCTCCTGTTCTGGTACAATCGCAAACGCTGGGTGCAAAACATCAAAAAGTTTGGAGACCGGCACCTGGTGAGAAGCCTTTTGGTAAATTATTCATCAAGTCGCCCCTGGTATAAGTTCAGCACCTATATGCTGGCTTTGACAATGCTCATTCTGGCACTTGCTAACCCACAGTTTGGTTCCAAACTCCGGGAAGTAAAGAAAGAAGGCGTTGAAATTATGGTTGCCCTGGATGTTTCCAAATCAATGAAAGCTGAAGACATCCAACCCAACAGGCTCAGCAGAGCAAAACGTTCCATTGAGGGTTTTGTTAATAATCTGCAGGGCGATTTACTGGGGCTGGTTGTTTTTGCCGGTGAAGCGTATATACAAATTCCCATGACCGGTGATTATGCTGCTGCCAAAATGTATCTTGATAATATCAATACCGACATTGTGGCCACTCAGGGTACATCCATCGGCAAAGCCATAGAAATGTCAATGCGGGCATTTTCTGAAGATCCGGAATCCGCCAAAGTCATCCTGCTGATTACTGATGGTGAAAATCATGGAGAGAAAGCAATCAATGCGGCAAAACTGGCAGCCGATGAAGGTGTAAAAATATACTGTGTGGGTATGGGAACCACCAAAGGTTCGCCAATTCCTGCCCAGGGTGGTGGTTTTCATCGTGATAATGCCGGGAATGTTGTGATGACAAAACTGAATGAAGAAACCCTGGCTGAAATTGCTGATGCAGGTAATGGCAGATACATTCTTGCCGGCAAATCAGGATCAGGACTTGATGTGGTTCTGAAAGAAATATCCGGCCTGAGCAAAGCTGAAAGGGAGGTAGAGGTATATTCCGAATTTGATGATCAATTCCAGTACCCCCTGGCCCTGGCATTGTTGCTGATAATTCTTGAAGTGCTGATCAGCAGAAGAAAAGAACATACTGTCCAAAAGCTAAAATCATTAAAATCATGATAAGGAAAACACTATACATTTTATTTGTGCTTGCTCTGCCTTTGATTTCTCTGGGGCAGGAGGAAAGAAAAGAAAACAGAAAGGCCCTGAAAAATTATAATGAAGGCATGTATGATGAAGCCATTCTGGATTTGCAGAAAGCTCTCAAAGAGAATCCTGAATCCATGGAGTTGTATAATAATCTTGGACATGCAGAATACAGGAATGAGAATTATGAAAATGCGGCCAAAAATTACATGAAGCCTGCAGAAAGTGGTGCGATAAGCAGTGCAGATCAGTTTTATAACCTTGGCAATGCCATGCTGCAATCCGGAGAGTATGACAAAAGTATTCAGGCATATAAACAGGCCTTGAAAACAGATCCCGGACATTTCAATTCCAAATACAATATGTCCCTTGCCAGAGCGATAAAAAAACGCATGGAGCAGCAGCAACAGCAAAAGCAACAACAGAAAGATCAACAGGATAAAGATGATAAGGATCAGCAGGATCAAAAGGATCAGCAGCAGAAGGATAAGGATAAGGAAGAAAAGCAACAGGATGATCAACAGCAACAAGAGCAGCAACAGAAACAAGAACTGAGCAAAGAAGATGCAGAACGCATTTTACGGGCTTTGCAGGAAAAGGATAAAGAGTTGCAGGAGAAAAAGAAAAAAGAGCAAAAAGCCCAACAACAACAACCGGACAAAGACTGGTAATAAATATTTTATTTTATGTAAAAGCCGCTAATCCTTGGATTGGCGGCTTTTTGTTTGTTATCCCTGCCTTATCGAAGATGCTGAATTTATTTCGATTGTGAACAATCCTGTTTCAATTTGCAGCAGGCCGATATCTACTGAAATTTGTCTTTGTTCATAAAGAATTGCAAATCTTATTGATTGTATGACAAAAATTATGTATCTTTAGAAAATACAAACCAAAAAATCAACAGTTATGAAAAAACTATTTACACTATTTGCTCTCTTGAGCTTTGGATTTTATGTCACAGGCCAAACCGTTGTATTCAGCGATGGATTTGAGTCTTACACCATTGGTGATGCACTAACCACTCAGTCTGCAGACTGGGAAACCTGGTCGGGTTCTGAAGGGGGTTCGGAAGACCCAATGATTACCGATGCCCAGGCCAGTGCCGGCTCTCAGTCAATCAATATTCTTGCCGATAATGATATAATTTATGATTTTGGCAACAAAACCAGTGGTATTTACTCAGTGAGTTTTGATTATTATGTGGTTTCCGGTGCAGAGGCGTATTTTAATACCCAGCACAGTTTTGCCAGTGAATGGGCATTTTCATGCACATTTGCAGCCGGTGAAATGACTCTTGCCAATGGTGAAACTACTTCACCCACATATTCTTACACTGAAGATACCTGGATGAATTTTCAGATTGAGTATAACCTGGAAATGGATTCTGCCTATCTGGATGTGGATGGTGTGGAAGTTGCTGCCTGGAAATTCAGTAATATAGAAAGTGGAGGAACCGGTGATAATCAATTGGGTTGTATCAACTTTTACGGTCCTGCAAACAATGACTATTATGTAGATGAATTTGTTTTCACTGAAATTGAAAGTGGTCTTATGCCACCGGAAGTTGATGTGTCTACTGATCCCATCATGACAGACGGATCAGCGTCCGAATTAATCACTGTTGGCAACACCGGAGAAGAAGCTCTTAACTTCAGGGCTTATCCTACTTACTCCTGGGCAACACCTGTTAAATCAGGCAACAGGGATGGTGTTCTCAATTATGATGGAGACAATGCCAATGCCATTGGCTGGGGTTCGACTTTTGATGTTATGGCTGCTGCCAGATTCCTGCCGGAATATACATCTCCTTTCGCTTCACAGCTCATTGAATCTGTGGATGTTTATATCAATGATGCACCCACAAATGATTCAATCAGAGTATTTGTAGCCACAAAAGGCGGATTCATAACTCCGGGTACAGACTCAATGATTACAGAAGCAGATGCCACAGTTACCGCTGAGGCATGGAATACAATTACCCTCGATGAGCCTGTAGATCTCAATGGAGACGAACTCTGGGTGGGTTATGGTTTCAATCACCCTGATGGTTCTTATGTTCTTGGTATGGATGATCAGCCACTTGTTGACAATGGAAACTATCTGAAAACCGGACTTGTATGGTCTGAATTTACCGGCATAAGCGACGACGGAATGGGCAATTTTAATATCCGTGCCAACGTGGTTGGAACTGCTGCACCGGAATGGATGACAGTGAGCCCGGCTGACGGAAGTATTCCTGCCGCCGCTTCTGTGGATATCGACCTTGGGTTTGTGACCACCGAACTCACTACTGGTGTTTATTCCGGCAATGTCCTTGTCGGATGTAATGATCCGGATTCTGAATGGAATTCAATCCCCGTTGAACTGGATTATTTTGTTGGAGTAGAAGGCGTTCAAAGCAATGCTGTTATGACTTATCCCAATCCGGTATCTGATGTGTTTACCATCAAATCCGATGATATGATCAATGAAGTGGGCATTTATAACATTCATGGACAAAGGGTTGCAGGCAGCAAAACTGCAGATACTACAGTGAAACTTCCTATGAATATGGAAGCCGGTATTTATATGGTTCGTATTGTGACTGACTCCCGGACCATTGTCAGAAAAATTCTTGTTGAGTAAATTCTCAAAAATATGATATAATAAAAGCCGTCCGCTAACCAGCAGGCGGCTTTTATATTAAATGGTATTATGAAGTTTATTTCTTATTTCTCATTGCACCACCCAGGGTGATTTCAAAACCGTGGTACTGCAATGATGCATCAGGCATATCAACCGGCAGGTTGCTGTTATCTCCGGTATAAACCGAGCCATTCAGCGGCATGTCCTGAGATCCCATATAATATTTTGCACCAACAAAACCCCAGATGTTATCCTGAAGACGAAAACTCATTTTTACACCAAATACATATCCCCAGCCAAACATATCCTTGTCGTATGTGATGTCGGATTTTGCGGCGTATAAATTGTAAGTCTCTTCATACATGGCATCAAAACTACCTTCCATTAGTTTTGTATTCATGCTGACAAAGCCAAAAACCCCGCCTTCGAGGTCTAACTGTACGTTTTTTGTAGGGATAACTATGGTTGGCACCAGTGATCCGTTGAAGGTCTGAAAAGGCCCGACAAGAGGCCGGCTGGAGTTGAGGCCCTCGTCAAGACCGGTCATGCTCATCCCTCCGATAGAATTCATGCTGATACCGGGAGATATCTGAAAGTAATTTCCAAAAGCCACAGGTAGGGAAAAGTGTACCGGGGCAATGGGATTGGAGAAATATCCGTCCGTAGGGAAAAAATAGGAGAAGCCAAGTGACTGGGCTTTTACTCCGCTGACAGATAACAAAAGCAGGAGGCCCGCAGCAATACTGATAAGTTTTTTCATGCTAAGATTTTTTTTTAAAGATAATTATTTTGTGCATTCATGCTATTCTTTGTACAAAGTTTTTGGAACAGCTACATATCCACAGCCTGCATACAGCAGATTTGCATGGTAGTCCAAAAGCAGATGTGATGATTATCCGTGCTGATTTTTTTAGCCGCAGGACAAAACAAAAACCGGAATCCAATCAGGATCCCGGTTCAGAATTCTTTTTTATGGGTGATATTTACTTGATTCCCATTTTTTTGCGGATGTTTTTAGGGATAGCATCTTTATGAACAACAATGTTCATGGTTTTGTATTCAACAAAAGCCTGAGATGCATAAAAATATCCGTCATATACGTTGTTGGTGTCCCAGGAGTTTTTCACCTTGTAATACTTATTGCCTTTTTGGTCTTTGGCAATGCCTGAAATCAACATACCGTGATCATCAGTGGTCTGGTAATTATCAAAAGCTTCCTGACGCATCTTCTGGGTAATTTCTTTTTCTTCAACAATTTCTTCAAAGCTGTACAGAAGTTTTGATTTTTCCTTACTGCTTAATTCAGCCCATTTTGCCTGTTCAAGTCCATCAACACTCTGGGTTTCTGTTTCCGGCACAATGGCAACGCCGTTGATCCATGAAAAGCCTTTTTCACTTACATCTGAACCCCAGGCAGCAGTGTATCCGTTTTCAATGGCATTGTCCAATACGGCCATCATCTCATTCATGGGAAGGTTATATGATTCTGCCCACTGCCAGTTGTCCGGAATTTCAAGAATAAACTGTTCATAAAAGGGATGGTGAGTATAGGATGTGATGTTGATATAGTTATCCATCTCCATACCCAGTTCATCGGCAAATGATTCAGCAGTGTATGTTTTGCCATCATAAGTAAATGTTTCGGGTATTTCACCAAGATAAGCATCCAGGATGCCATCATAAGCAGGTTTCCAGGCGGTTGATAGCTTTTTGTTTTTGTTTTTAATTACTGCATCAACAAAAGATTTCAACACATTGTCGAATTCTCCGTGTACATGATCTTCTTCTCCGTAATTCAGGCCGATATAAGCATCTTCCGGCATCATACCAAAATGCTCATAGACGTAAAAAACATCATAAAAAGCACCGCCACCACCAAAATTGGTTTTTCCATGCATTCTGACATATTTATCTGCTTTGTCTTCATAAGCCTTGCGGACAATCCACATTTCTGACAAATCATATTCCCCTTTGTCCATACGTAACAGCTCGGCTTCAAGCAAAGCCAGGCCACTGTAGCTCCAGCAAGTTCCTGCACGGTTTTGGTTTTTGACCGCTGTAGTGGGGATGTCATAAACTGTTTCAAACTGATAGGTGACATCTTCTTTTTCTTTGTCTTCCTGAGCAATTACAGGAGAAATCAGAATGATAATCAGTAAACTAAGTAAGCTAAAATGTTTCATAATATTGTTTTTTTATATTTAATAAGCAAAAATAATCTTTTTTTTCTCAGAGCCATCTGCCTTAAGTGTATTATAACATTTTCATCAGAGAAAGCTTTTCAGAAAAACAGCCATAAGGACACCGAGATAATTGCCAATGGCATACCCAATGATGCCTACTGTGAGGCCTGAAATGATGATTTGTTTGTTTTTCAGAACACCGGCTACCACCGGAACAAATGGCGGAGAACAAATCAGTGCAGTAGCTGTGATAATTGTTGTATCGGTATCCACTTTGAAAATGGCCGAAAAGATAATATGGAGAATCAGGCTGCCAAAAATCACACTCGTAACAAACCAGAAAAGGGCAGGAGACAGATTGACAAAATCCTGGATGTTGACCATTGATGCCACCGTAATGCTAAATACGAGTATGAGATACATGCCGCCTTCGAATGTTTTTTCAATTTTATTCAGGGTGGGAACTGCACTGCCGGCAAGGCTCAGAGTTGTGATGCTGAGAATTACTGCCAGCATGGAAATACCGCCTGTAAATAAAAAACTGATGCCTGCTGACAAAGCAGCTATCAGGATGGCAGCACCAAAGGCAATCATAAAACGGGGAAAATACTCTTTTTTGAAAAACCTGTCGTATGGTTCCGGATCATCACCATTGTATTCTATCTTATATCGATAAGTTGATTTCTTTTCCTTGTATGCCGGTAATATCCAGGATAGAAGTTTGCTGCCGGTACTCATGATGACCAACAGAAAAATTGCAGAAAGAAAAATATCGTAGGTATTGACCATAAGATAAATTTCAGGACTGATGTTGAGTGCAGTTTGAATGGATGCCAGATTTGGTGTGCCGCCGGTGTATAATCCAATCAGCAATCCACCAACCTGCCATGATTCGGGCAAATATTCTCCAAAACTGAACCAGGCGGTTGTAACTACGGCTACAAGTGCAATCACTGCCAGAAACATGCTCAGGAAAGTGCGGCCGGCCAGGCTTATCCAGTCTTTGATTCTTGACCCGAAGAGCAAGAGAGGCAATGCAATTGGGATGGTAGCACTGGTAATGATTTCCTGTACCTTCTCACTTCCCTCAGGAAGCAAATCGGCAAGCCCGATAATGAAACCCAGGGCATAACAAAGCAACACTGCCCCTATACGGTCAAGGATTTTGTAACGTTTGGTAAGTAAAATGATAATGTAGGGGGCTGTAAGATAGAAAATGCTCAGGATAATCAGTTTCATCAACTTTGTCTTTACATGTTTAGCTCTAATCCATCATATGCCAGATGCTGGTTATCCGGCAATTCTTCTTCAACTTCATCATGCAGTCCCATCTGATGACTGATGTGGGTGAAATATGCCTCTCTGGGAGCAAATTCCCTGACAAGGGCTGTGGCTTCACTCAGAGAAAAATGGGAGATATGCCCCTGTTTTCTGAGGGCATTGAGTACAATGTACTTTGATCCGTAGATTTTTTCCTTTTCTTCCGGAGAAATATACTTGGCATCAGTTATATACGTAAAATCTCCGATGCGAAAACCCAGTATGGGTAAACGATAATGCATCACCCGTATGGGAATGATTTTTATTCCCTGGATATAGAATTCACCCGTGCCGATATTGTGCAGATTGACCCGGGGAACACCGGGATACTTTTTGTCGGTAAAAACATAGGGAAATGAATTGCGCATTGCCTGCTGCACCCGTTTTTCTGCATACAGGTCAACTGCCTGTCTGCTAATGAAATTGAACGAACGCAGCTCATCCATACCGGCGATGTGATCGTTATGCTCGTGGGTGTACAAAACAGCATGCAGTTTTTGTACATTTTCCCGTAGCATCTGTTGCCTGAAATCCGGGCCTGTATCAACAACAATGGTGCTGTCTCCCTGCTCAATAAGAATGGATGTTCTCAGCCGATTGTCCTTAGGGTTGTCCGATGAGCAAACACGACACTGACAACCGATAACCGGTACGCCCTGTGATGTTCCTGTGCCTAAAAAACTTATCCGCAAACCATTTCCTCCTGCTTTATTGACAAATAAAAGTCAAAAATCCACCGCATTATGTGACTTCTGTCATGTTGTTGATCCTGCTTGTCACAAATCAATCTTCGATTAATCCATTGCTGTATGCAAACCGGATAAGACCAATGGAATTTTTTACTCCCAGTTTTTGCAGCAGATTGCGACGATGCGTGTCCACTGTTCGCCGGCTGATAAAAAGCTTTTCAGCAATTTCAACATTGGTGAATTCCTGGGCTATCAACTGCAAAACTTCAATTTCACGTTTGGTAAGCAGGTCTGCAAGCTCTTTATTTTTTGATGTTTTTTTTCTGGTACTTTCCGGTTGCATATAATTGTTCATCACGATGTCAGTGACTTCCGGTGAAAAGTAAGGTTTGTCTTCTGCAACTGTTTCTATGGCTTTTACAAGATCTTCACCGCTGGTGTTTTTCAAAATATAACCATTGGCACCAACCTTAAGCATTTCATGAATGTAGTCGTAATCATTGTTCATGGACAGTGTCAGCACTTTTGTTTCCGGATATTTGTCAAATATCATTTTTGTGGCCTCAATTCCGTTAACATCTTCCATCATAATGTCCATCAGAACCACATCCACATCATGTTTGTCCATAAAGGGAATTACTTCATTTCCATCTTTACAATCGCCAACAAGTTTGATGTTCTTGTTGTGCTTCAACAGGGCAGCAATACCATCCCGTACAATTTTATGATCATCTACAACCAAAACTTTTATCATAAAAAATATGGTTTTTAGTTTAAGCTAACTAAATTAGCAAAAAATATTGTACATCCTAACAAAAATTAACTTTATTGAATGAAACCGAATTTTTGTGTCACAATTTTGGGGAAAAGTTCAGCTCTTCCCACAAGTACCAGCTTTCCCAGTTCACAACTCGTGAGATACCACAACGCTTCATTTCTTGTGGATTGCGGTGAAGGTTGCCAGATACAAATACGTCGCAATAAAATCGGTCTGGCAAACATTAAACACATATTTATTTCTCATATGCATGGTGACCATTATTTTGGTTTGTTCGGTTTGTTTTCGAGCATGCAATTGCTTGGCAGAAAAAAAATCCTTCATGTATATGCACATCCAAAACTGGAAAGTCTGATTAAGCTTGTATTTTATCACAATGGCAATACATTGGGCTTTCCCGTGATTTTTCATTCGCTGGATTTTTCTGAAAAATCATTGATTTACAGCAGTAAAAAACTGGATATTTTTTCTTTCCCCCTGAGGCATCGTATTCCAACCTGTGGCTTTCTGTTTCAGGAAAAGCAGGGCGATAAAAACATAAAAAAATCTGCCATTGAGGATTACAACTTATCCTACACAGAAATCAGACGCATTAAATCCGGAGCCGACCTGACCCGTGATAACAATTTCATCGCTGGTAATGATGCGCTTACCCTGCCTGATGCAGTTCCCAGGTCATATGCCTATTGCTCTGATACAGGGTATTATCCTGAGATGGTAAAATATATCAGGGGAGTACAGTATCTTTATCATGAAGCTACTTACGCTGACGATATGGAAGGCAGCGGTGAGGCCAGATTTCATGCAACGGGAAGGCAGGCCGGGAAAATTGCCAGAGCTGCAGGGGCAAAAAAACTTTTGCTGGGACATTTTTCCACGAGGTATAAGTCCTACAGCATTATTGAAAGACAAGCCAGGGAAGAATTTGCTGAAAGCTATGCGGTCAATGAAAATGACCTGTATTGTTTGTGAGGATGATTAACTGTGCGTGATGACCTGATATCCGCAGGACGAACAGTATTTTCCATCTTTCAACATGTTTTCAGTCCTCATCCGGTCTCGCTTGATGCCAGGTGTTCCACATTCAGGGCAATATGTGTTCATGGCATCTCCGCCGGAGACATTGCCGGGAAAAACAAATTTTAAACCGGCATCCAGTGCCTTCTGTCTGACATCAAATATCTCTGATTCAGGTGTTGCCAGTGCTGAAAGTAATTTGTAAGTAGGAAAAAACCGGCTTATGTGCAGTGGTACTTCATGCATATCCCTGTCTGTCATCCATTTGAAAAAATCTGCCAGATCTTCATCTTTATCACTGTAGCCTGGAATCAGCAGCAGGGTTATCTCCATATGAACTTCAGACTGATGCAGTGTTTCGATGCTTTTTAACACTGGTTCAAGTTTTGCACCGGTTAGTTTTTCATATATTTCAGAATTGAATGCTTTCATGTCAATATTGACTGCATCCAGCAAAGGTATTAGCTCCCTGAGGGGCTTTGGGTTGATGTACCCATTACTGACCATGATGTTTTTAATTCCTTTCTTCCGGGCAATTTTTGCTGTATCACGCATCAACTCGAAAAAAATTGTTGGTTCGGTATAGGTATAGGAAATGGATTCCAGGTTGTTGTTTAGTGCAGCATCAACAATATCTTCCGGTGTGGAATTCTGTTCCTGTTCCTCATCAATTTTTGCCTGAGAAATATCTGCATTCTGACAATTCAAACAATGCATATTGCATCCTGCAGTGCCAATACTATATGTGTAACTGCCGGGCATGAAATGATAAAGAGGTTTTTTCTCAACCGGGTCAATATTGGCAGCAATCAGCCTGCCATATGACAAGGCCCTGAGTTTTCCGTCAATCAGCATGCGCGTGCCACAAGGGCTGTGCTCTTCTTCCTGTAATTTGCACATGTGAGGGCAGAGTGTGCATATAACTTCATCTTTGCTGGTTTTGTTATAATATGCTGCTTCTTTCAATTTTGTCATTGTTTTAATCCTTTTTTGATGATGTGTTCAAGCTTATGATGATTCATTTTCTGAAAAGACCAGGGCTTTGTAAAGATAAACATCGGCATCTTTCCACCCATCCCAGCCAATGCCGGCTTTATCCTGGGCACAATGTCCAAGAAATTCTTCTTTTGACCAGCCGGTATCTGTTGCTACCTGAGGTAAAAATGTTCCCGAAGCGAAGCCTTTTTTAATGTAGACGCCGTGCTTTCCCGGTTCAAGTTCAGATATATCATTCATTGGAACCAGAGGTGTCAATACAGAAATTTCGATGCTGATTTCCTGCAGTTCTTTTTGAACTAAGGGGGGAAAGCGATGATCATGAAAAGCTGCAGATACAGCCATGGATTTCACTACTTCGAATAAAGGTTCCGATTCCCCAAGGCGGCCTACACAACCCCGTAGCTTGCCGTTTTTATGAAGTGTCACAAATGCTCCGCAGGGAGTGTGTAGATTTTCAGGTACATCTTTCGATTCCGGCAAATCTATTTTGTGGGGATAAAACTTTTGTTCGATGGCTTTTCGGGCAAGTCTGAGCAAAAAGTCTTTTTCTTTTGATGTCAGATCAAACTCATTCTTTTTTTTTTCAGATTCAAATGCTGCCAGAGCAACATAACCGACAACTCTGTCATGTTCACCATAGGAGCTGTCGCCCGAATTGGTCATGCTAATAATCTCCCAGTCTGTTGGATAATCTTCAAACACGCGCATGATGGTAAGCACAGAAGTCCATCCGCACAAGTCGGTTGCCAGTGCCGGGATATCAGCCTTTTTATGTTTTTCCATAAGGGAGATAAGTTGTTCTGGCTTTCCGCTGGCAATGGCTTTGGCTGTTTCATGGTCGGTATTTTTTGCTGCGTCATAATCCGGATAGTGTGAAAAATCACTGGAAACCACAAAGGCTGTATTTTCATCATCCCTGTATGGCTTGAGTGCCTCAGCCAGTTGTTCGGTTATTTTCTCCGTGTAACTCCCAATCAGCACAGGCACAATTTCTGCATTGTTCAGATGTTTTTGCAACAAGGGAACTTCTACTTCTATGCAATGCTCTTCGTTGTGAGCGAGCGGGATATAATCAATGAAATCATATTCATCGGTCAATGTTTTTGCTGCCTCCGCGATTTTTATTTTGCCCAGCGGTGTCTCGTAATAATCTCCGTTAAAAACGGAAACCCCTTTGAAAGAATGATGATGTGCTGAGCCCAGGATAAAGACACGTTTGATTTTATCCGGATTGAGCTGGATTACAGCATCAGCAGCAGTCTGCCCTGAGAAAATATATCCGGCATGAGGAGCAATAACTGCCCTGGCTTCTTTGTTTTTTGCCCGTTTTTCTTTTGCACTGGAAAAATACCCCTCAATCAGTCTGTTCAGTTCATTGGGATTATCGGGATAAAACTGCCCTGCAAAGGTTGATTTTCTGGTATTGTCCATACATTTTTCATTTTTATTTCTAAGGACATATTACAAAAAATGCATGAAAAATGCAAATATTTTTTTCAGAAAAATGACACATGTTTTAACAAGATTGCAATGGAAAGAAACAATTCGGTCTGTTTTTTGCTTGATTTTGTTAATAAAAACTTATTGAAGAAGCTGTTTCTTTCAGCTTTTGTATCTTTACAAAAAATATTGAATTATGCAGATATTTAGAAAAGCAGTTATTTTATTGATAATTACCCTGGTCGGGATACAGGTTTCAGCACAATCTTCCTATTCTGAACAGCTATCCAAGTTTGGCCGTGTTTTGACTCTGGTGAATTCCCTTTATGTTGATACTGTTGATCAAGAGGAGCTGGTTGAGGATGCCATTGTTTCCATGCTTCAGGAGTTGGATCCTCATTCCATCTATATCAGTAAAGATGAAGTAAAGCGTATGAATGAACCCCTGCAGGGAGCGTTCGAGGGGATAGGCATACAGTTTAATATCATGAAAGATACCCTGATGGTGGTTGCAACCATACCGGGCGGACCGTCAGAAAAGCTGGGGATTATGGCCGGAGACCGGATTATTGAAGTGGATGGAAAAGAAATCGCGGGCATCGGATTGTCAAATACTGATGTAAGAGATATGCTGCGCGGTGAAAAAGGGACAGAAGTGGATGTCAAGATATTACGGCGTGGTGAAGATGAATTGCTTGATTTTACCATTGTCCGTGATGAGATTCCCATTTATTCTGTTAACGCGGGTTATGTGGTTGATGATGAAATTGGTTACGTAAAGTTGAACCGCTTTTCCAAAACCACCGATGAGGAACTCAATGAAGTTTTTGATGAATTTGATGCTGCAGGAGTGGAAGATATTATTCTTGATTTGAGTGACAACGGGGGTGGCTATATGGATAAGGCCATCTGGCTGGCTGACCAGTTCCTTGAGCGCAATGAAATGATTGTTTATACCGAAGGCGAAAATTCCCCCAAACGTGAATATAAAGCATCAGATGATGGTCGTTATGATGATGCAAGGGTTGTTGTCCTGGTAAACGAAAGCTCTGCATCAGCCAGTGAAATTGTTTCCGGGGCCATTCAGGACTGGGACAGAGGCGTGGTTGTTGGTCGCCGTAGCTTTGGGAAAGGCCTTGTGCAGCGCCCGTTTCCTTTACCGGATAGCAGCATGATTCGTCTTACCGTAGCGAGGTATTATACACCGGCAGGACGATGTATACAGAAACCCTATAAAGAAGGTTCAGAAGACTACGGACATGAACTTATAGACAGATACAACGAGGGTGAGCTTACCAACTCAGACAGTATACATTTTCCCGATTCATTGCTGTATCGCACATTGCGTAAAGAACGTAATGTGTATGGTGGCGGTGGTATTATGCCTGACGTTTTTATTCCGCTGGACACCACTCAGGTATCTGATTATCATGGTGAGCTCATGCGTAAAGGTTTGATTTTTAGTTTTGCAGTGCAATATGTTGATAAAAACAGAGACATGCTCAACAATAAATTTGAGGAGTTTGAAAAATATGAATCAGAATTTGAGGTTACTGATGATATCATTGCAGAACTGGATAAATTTGCTAATGAAAAGCAAGAGATGAAAGAATCTATGGATGATATGGACAGTGATCAGCTTAAGCGGCTTAAAATCCACCTGAAATCTCTTGTTGCCTCAGATTTATGGGAAACCAATGAATTTTATCAGGTAAATAACAAAATAAATCCTTCATTCCTAAAGGCGGTTGAACTACTCAGGAATCCGGAAAAATATGATGCAATAATTAAAAAATAGCCTGTTTTTATGATGGTAGTGTGGGATTGGCTGGCAGGTAATTACTTTGAGTTGGCAGCAGCCCTGCTGGGGGTTGTCAGCATTTTTCTGCAGATAAAACAGAACCATTTTTACTGGCTTGTGGCACTGGTGATGGTCAGCATGTACATATATGTGTATTACGAATCCAAATTTTATGCTGACATGTCGCTGCAGATTTATTATGTCATTGTCAGCATTTACGGCTGGCTGCATTGGGTATTTGGAAACAAAAAGCGAAAGAAAAACGGGGACGGGAAAAAACTGCCAGTCAGCAAATTGAAGCGTAAAGAGTGGTTGCTGTCCATTGCTGCATCCATTATGCTGTTTTTTGTGATCTGGTATATACTTGACAAATTCACCGACAGTCCGGTTCCCATAGGAGATGCCTTTACCACTTCCCTGAGCTTTGTTGCCACCTGGATGCTGGCACGTAAACTGATAGAAAACTGGTTGTTCTGGATTGTAGTGGATGTGGTAGCCACCGGCCTGTATATTTACAAGGGCTTGTATCCCACAGCCGCCTTGTTTTTATTTTTAACAGTGATGGCATTTATCGGATATTTTGCATGGAGAAAAGACCTGAAAAAAACACAAAACGCATAGTCATTACCGGCCCTGAATCTACCGGCAAATCATGGCTTAGCTATCATCTGGCAAAAGAAACATCCAGCCTGTGGTTGCCCGAGTATGCACGGTTTTACATTCAGCACCTGAACAGGGACTACACTGAGGCTGATGTGCTGCACATAGCGCGCATGCAGGCAGAGCTGGAAGAGGAAATGGCCTGCTGTCAACCTGAATATTTGTTTGTGGATACCGGCCTTATCATCACCAAAGTATGGCTGGAGCATGTGTACGACTCATCGCCTTTATGGCTTGATGATAAAATAAAAATGCTCCCCAGACATCACCATCTGCTTTGTTATCCCGATTTGCCCTGGGAGGCTGATCCCCTGCGTGAGAACAAAGATTTACGTATGCACTTTTTCAATCGATATGCGGCTGAGCTGGAGCGTTACAAGTTTGCATACAGCATCATCAAAGGCAGGGGAGAAGCACGATTGCAAAAAGCAATGCAGGCTGTCAGTCAGGTCTGATGTGAACGATCCTGTTGTAAATGTGTCGGCTATAGTGAGATTTTAATTCCCAGTGTCAAACCAGCATTACTGAACGGATAGTTGTATTTGAGCTGTGTTTCGGGTTCATCCGGATCATCATCATCCATACCATACTCTTCCTCATATTTATTCACAAAGTTCACTTCTTTTTCGGATGTTGTCATGTTTGGCAGATAATCTACCCCGTCTATTTCATACGTCACATATTCTGCTTTTTCAGGCGCCCAGGAAAGAGACGTGAGACTTGCCTCAGCAAACACCTGAAATGCATCGCTGAGCTTGTATTCTATACCCAATGCGCCGTTTATCCCAAGTGCCAGGCCGCCGGTGAGTTCTGTTTTGCTGTAGAAATCATCATTTTCAGATTCTGTGATGATTTTACCAAAACCCAGCACAAGCCCCGCTTTGGCATAAGGGTTGAATTTGTCGTATCCTGCAGACATATGGATGCCGGGTGTTATGTTTACCATTCTGGCACGATGGCTGATGTTTTCGCTATACATTTCAATCTCATACTCCGTGCTAAACATGTAGGCGAGGTCGAGGTTGAGAGCAATGTTTTCAGAAATACCATATCCTGCTGACAGACCAATGTTTGTTCCTGTTCCGTAAGTATAGTAATCTTTTTCATCGTCATCGAAGCCTGGAAGCGGATTTATGTAATGCTGGCTGTTTTGGTTTAATCCGTACGTGTAAGTGCCCTGCAATTTAACATAAACCTGTTGGGCGTTTGCGCCTGAAGCCAACAATAATATGAATGCTGCTACTATGTTTGATATGTGCGTTTTCATGATTCTGAATTTTTAATGGTTAAAACTTGATTTTGAAGCCTGCCCGTAAGCCAATATTGTTAAAATTGTAATATGTTTTTAATCCAACGGAGGGTTCTTCCGGGTTGTAGTCAGCAGGCTCTATTGTTTCTACGAATACGGTTTCTCTTTCTGATACTGTTAATTCAGGCAATTCATCTTCTCCTTCATTGATGTATTGTGTGATTTCTCCTTTTTCAGGAGCCCATGACATGATCAGGCTGTTGAGTTCTGCGTAAAAGCTGACGGATTCACTCAGGCTGTAATCAAAGCCCACTGCAATGCTGCCTCCGACAGGGATTCCGCCTGAAAAAACCCTGGCCATTTTGGAATCTTTGTATTCTGCTTTTCTGTAATATTTACCAAGACCAATGGTTCCGCCAAGTTTACAATACGGAGAAAAATCCGAATTTAATGGCTGCAGGATTAAATGGGGAGAAATCAGTACCATCCTGGAATAAAAATGCTCGTAAACATTATTCTCAGCATCCACGTGCTTGTCATAGCGGGTGTTGTTTGTGCCGTACAGGTAAGTGGCATTGATGCCAAAGCCGAAATGCCCGTTAAACATATAACCGGCTTCCAGCTCGGGTGTGATGCCTTTACCAAGTGAATACCAGAACTGGCTTATGGTGGTTCCGTCATCTGTGTTTGTGCTGTTGTAATAAAAGGGCATGCTTTGCTTATTCATACCCATGGCATAGCCACCGCCGAGTTTTGCATAAAATCCCTGAGACATGGCACTGCTGATAAAAATGCCTGTAAACAGGAGTGTTGTTAGTAGTTTGTGTGTTTTCATGCTTGTTTAGTTTTTGGTGTTGTTAAAATAATATCGAAATCCTATGTTTGTTTTGATGTTTGAGAGGTTGGCAGTGAAGGGGGTTTGTTCGGAGAAATAGACCAGATTTTCAAATTCTTTTCCATCCCCGGAGATTTCTTCGCTTTTCAAATCTCTGTCAGTATAAACCATCTCTTTATCAAGTATGCTGACGGATGCATTCATCCAGACGGAAAAATCAAGACTGATGCGGTATTCAAATTGCAATCCGGCTTCCGGATTAAACAGGTCGCCAAAATTCGTCTTTGGTTTATTTACATATTCCCTGGATATGCTGCCTTCCCTTTCGGGATAGTGTTCTTCTTCGAAAAAATTGGTGTTGTGTTGGTGTAGTTGCATAAAATGGAAGGATAAATCAGCAAAAGGGGATATCAGAACCCTGCCGAGTTTGAAATGGTATTTGATCCCGGGTTTAATGATAAGGCTTCGCTGGTACAGTTCCATGTATTCATCATGAATAAAATTCTTATCGCTGTATGAATTCTCTCCAATGTAATGCGCTTCAAATTGATTGTTGCTCAGGTTTTCATTGGAAAGGTTGGATGCGTACATTATGCCCATGCAAAATTCAAAATTGTTCAACACATACCCTCCACCCATGCTATACGTAAAAGATTGTAAAGCTGATAAATGGATTTTTTCTTCAATAATCCTGGTGGTTTCTCCGTTGACGGTGTTGTAATACAGCGTGAGATCAGAATACTCCGGATTGTAACCCATGTTGCGGGGCAGCATGTAACCGGCGCCGGCTTCAACAAACCACTGTGCGGAGATTGGTTTGCCTGCAAAAAGCAACACCATTAGGATACCTGTTAGTTTGAGTGTAAGAATTATGATTGGGTTTGGTTTTTTGTTTTGCATGATTTATTTTTAATCTGTTTCCTGATTATTGAATTTTATTCCCACCACTATTAAAACCCCGTAATGCCTGAGGTTTTCATTGGCGAAATACGCCTCGTTTGAAACCGGCAGCAGACTTCCTGACAGATTCAATCCGGCATAGGGAATCAGCTTTCCTTCTGATTTTAGATCTGCTGTAACACCAAGCTGACAGCTCAAATCCCATTTGGAGGCTTGTGCATACATATTCTGACTGTAATCTGTGCTGCCGCCATCATCGGTGAGGGTGTATGCCTGTTGCGCCCTGATAAGATAAGCCGGAGTAAAGCCAATGTAGGGGTTGATTTTTAAATCGCCTTCAAACCGAAAGCCAAGTTTGAGTGGCAGGGCAGCGTAATTGTACCGAAAAGCATACAGGGCTTCTCCGCTTTCATTGTCAGTTTCTGCACCAAGCGGCACAAAATCAAAGCGGTAGCGGAAACCTTTTTCTGTATAAGCCAGGCCGTAGCTGAAATTGAGGTGGTTTTCACTTTGCAGTTGGTGATAAATGCCTGCATGCAAACCGGGTTTGGGCGTGGTGGTTTCAAAAAAGTCGCCTGATTTTATCACATTGCACATGTTCAGACCGGC
>JBKGYK010000023.1:0-39229 GCA_046546095.1 Bacteroidales bacterium | reverse complement strand
CATCGTCCCAAGTGGTGAAGTCTTAGCTATCTCAAGCAGGCTGTAAGCGATGTAGAGAGCGAAGTCGAACTGCCTGGGATAATTTCTCACTCAATAGCAACAATTCAATCATTACCCACTCCTGTCTGCCTTAGGCATGAAAATTTGCAGTAGAACCCTTTTTTGAAATAACTTATTGGTGCACGTCCGGAAAATTCTTTAAATTCATTTATTAGATGAGAAGGTCGTAATAGCCCAGAGTAAATGAAATATCCCGTATATTTAAGATTTGATTTTGTTTTATATAACTGAAGTTTCGCAGGTTGCAAACATCTAAAGATAAGCTATCTGCAAATAAGACAATATACTATTATGTTTGCCTAAAAAGCAAATTAATAATGTTTTAGATATTTAATTCCAAAATCCACTAAAAACATAGGTAGTGTCATGTTCAGCCTAATCTGACGCCCCAAGTTTTGTTCTTTTTTGTTTTTTCTTCATAAAAAAAGACTCACGTAACTATGGATTTGGCGAAGCTTGTCCGGCGGAACAAGGTGGAGACGGAACTTTCTTTGCTTCTTTCTTTTGTGTGAAAACACCATTAAAATGAACAATCCGTTTTTATCCCGAAAGCTCTGACCTACAAAGATTGAAAATTTAGAGCTATTCGGGAGTAGAAAAGGAAGGACAGTAAATGCCATTTTAAAATGCTTCTGGTGTAATAAATATGGAAATCTGAAAACCTACAATCCTATTTTACCTGCTTTTTTACCCAGGTGGTAATCGTATCCAAAGCTTTGGGTGAAAAGGTTTGTTCTATCTGCCCATATTCGTTGGGTAAACCAGTCTCACTTTCCTGGAACAGATGGTTCAGGCCTTTTAATTCAATGGTAGTTATATTTTGGTTACCTCCTTTTTCCAGAGCCTCGCGAATTTTTTCCAGGTTTTCTTTTGGTGGAACCTGCAAATCATTTTCACCATTTATTGCCAACACAGGACAAAGGACATTTTCAAGTGCAATGGCCGGGTCGTATGTCAAAAAGGTTGTCATCCATGGTGACAAAAGCTGATCAACCTGTGTGTCGATATATTGTTTGTTCTCCATGCCTTCGGGAACAGTTTCAGGATTGTCTTTTATGATTTTATTCAATAAATTTCTGAGTTCCTCATGAAGTGATTCAGGTTTTTCTGATTCAGCTATCAGGTCAAAAATCTGTGCATTTGCACTTACGGCAATTTTTAGTTTTTCCTCAGACATGCCCGATGCTTTGCCAATGAGCTGCTGCTGCATCAAAATAATTTCACTCCCGGGAAGTCCGGGTCCTGCAAGAAGCACGATAAAGCCCACATTATCAGGTTGTAGGGAGGCTACTATGGGAGCAATTAATCCTCCTTCGCTATGTCCAATGAGACCGATTTTTTCAGTATCTATTTCCTTCCTGCTTCCCAAATAGTTGATAGCAGCTTCTACATCAGCAGCAAAGTCGAATGAAGTAGCTTTGCTGAAATCGCCTTCTGATTCACCGGTGCCTCGATCGTCAAAACGCAGTACTGCGATCCCATTTCGCGTAAGATGATCAGAGAGAACCAGGAAAGGTTTATGCCCCATCAATTCTTCGTTTCGGTTTTGAGGCCCGCTGCCGGAAATGAGTACCGTAGCCGGAAACTTATCTTCCTTATCGGGCATTGTCAGGGTGCCTGCAAGTGTAATGCCGCTCTCATTCTCAAATGTAATATCTTCAGCAACATATGGATATGGCTTTTGAGGTTCCTGCGGGCGGTTTGGCTTCTCTGCCTTCTTGCCATTTTTACTCAAAACCAATGGGAAAGATGAACCAAGTTGGTTAAAAGTTCCTGCAATACTGTCGCCATCCAGTGTTCCATCAAATTTAATGCCGGCCTGTTTGATGATAATTGTAAGCCTGGGGGATTCAAAAGTGGCTTCTGAAGCGGGAATTCCAAATACACTCTGGTCAGGGCTATCCATGTTTACCGAAATACCAGTATCCGTTTCAGTAATATTGAATACAAGCCTTAAGTTTTGGCCGGGAATAGCTGTGAGAACACCATTCCAGGCACCTGATATTTCTTGTGCAACACTGGCAAAAACCGTTAAAATTATAAGTAGCAAAATAACAATTGTCTTTTTCATTGTAGTATATGTTAGAAAATAAATAATGTGAAAAGCTTAGGAACGATCATTGCTACAATAATTCCTGAGATATAAACCGGAATATGAATTTGATTAGGCAGGTTCGCAGACGTTTTAAAGCCCTTGTAAATCCAAATGGCACTCCATACCATCAGCAGCATTACCACAATCAATAAGATAGCAAATGCAAACAATTGTTCAGGAGCGATGTCGATTGTGCCTGTCGGATTGGTTATCAATTGTTTTAGCTGAGCATTGATAACTGCTGTAACATTAAAGAAGCCCATAAATGATGCGGGCACCAGAGGTATAAAGGCAAAAAACTGAGTTCCAATAACATCTATTGTCCGGATGTTTTCCTTCCCAAATATTTTGGCAAATAATAAAAACCACAGCGCAATTGTGGCTACACTAAAAAATGGCTCTATAATATGCACGTACCATGGTGACTGTATTCCTGTATGAACATTTAATATGCCGTCAAAATGTGTTTTGCTGAAATATCCGATGGCGCCTGCCAGCAATACAGCAGTTATTCCAATAAAAAGGCTTTTTACTCCTGCAATTTTCTCAAACGGATTAAACAAAATTTTCATATTCATTTTATTTACTTTGTGATATTTCTTTGTGGTTCAGTATTTCAATGATTTCATCGAGACGGTTACGGACAGTAGGGTAACTCAACGACATGGCTTTTGCCATTTTTTTGAGGCTTCCACTGTTTTTGACAAATGCAATGATGAATGCTTGCACATCGGGGGGGAGGGTTGCCATCTTTGGCAATTCAAAAGTGCCATCTACTTTGGTTTGACAACTTTCGCATTTCAGGCTTGAAACACTTAATGCTGCATTACAGCTAGGACAATTTACCGGAAGTCGCATAATCTAAATGTTTAATTTAAACATTGCAAAAATAAAAAATAAAGTTTAAAAAAATGCAAAAAGAAATGAATAAAATTAAATATTAAATAAAATATATCAATAAAATGGATAGAAATTGGACTTTGCCATTAACCGAAAGTTTTGCGTCCAATAATCCTTCTTTTTCATATCCTTAGCAATTTACATTTTGTATGCTCGGAGTTCATTGGGACTAATTTAATATTGGGTTCTTAGTTTTTGATAAATCCATGACGGCATGATGAATGATTAGATGTTAACCTGTTGTATTTGATATAATCTTGTATGTTGTTCTGTTATTCCCGAAAACAATCTCTCTCATACAGATATTGCTTATTTTCGGAACGATTTTACCTGCTTTTGATTGAGATGTAAATGTGCTGCTTTTATTCTGGTCTGTTAAAATGCAATCCGTCTTAGTTTTTAAAGTCTTGTGATATAGTCTGCTATACATTTTATAGCATCCCGGGCTTGATGTGTCCTGTTTAGTCGACCATTTCGTGATGTCCTTATCAAGTTACTCATCAAAAATAATGCCTCCATCAAAAGATTGATCATTTCACGATTCGACTTTTTCCAAATGGTGAGCCTGCCAATCAACTAAGCCAAAGTGAAGTTTTCCGGAAATTTGTTGATTTGATTTTTTCACCTTATTTTTTGCTAACATTTCTTTATTACTCTGATGAATATTCATCTAAACCCTGGCATTTAGGCCGGGGTTTGGAGGCGAAATACACAAAGGGATTTAAGCAATGATATCCTTTAATGAATGAAAAAACTAAATTTCCAGTAGAATCAAAAAATAATATGGGGGATGAATTTATTTTGAATGGGTGTTTCTGGTGTGCAAGAATTTCTGAATCTTTACAAACTTTCTATATTGCTAAGACTCAAAACCTCATCCCAAATACCATCGAAAAATGCCTTTTAATGCTGGATTTCACCTCATCCATATTGTGTTTTTGTCCTGAAATTTCCTGCATGGAACAAACCGCCTCATTGGTAAATCCACAGGGCATAATCATTTCAAAATAGCGCATGTCAGTGTTGACATTCAGTGCAAAGCCATGCATGGTGATGAAACGGCTGGCACGTACACCCACCGCTGCAATCTTTCGGGTTTTTCCATGCGCCTGCATATCGGTCCACACACCGGGTGCATTGATAAGTCTGGTACCGGTGATTTTATAATCTGCCAAAACCCGGATGATTACCTCTTCAAGATGCCAGATATAATCTTTCACATAAAATCCCTGTTTCTTCAGGTCAATTACCGGGTAACCGACAATCTGCCCGGGTCCGTGGTAGGTAATGTTGCCGCCGCGGTTGGTTTTGATGCACTGTATCCCGCGTTCAGCCAGTTCCTTGTCGCTGACGAGCAGGTTTTCCCTGCCGGCATTTAATCCCAGCGTAAATACATGCGGGTGTTCACACACTATCAGGCTGTCCTTAAAGCCCTGGTCTGTTCCTGTTTTGCGTTGCCTGATTCCGGCATGAAACAAGGCGTTTTGCTTCTCCCAGGCTGCCTGAAAATCAATTTTTTCCCAATCTTCAAATGTTCCTTCAATCATAAGAGTATTTTTAAACTTGTTGGTCGGCATGATAGGAAGAGCGCACCAGGGGAGCGCTTTCTACCTGCTTAAATCCTTTATGGAGGGCTGTTTGTTTCAGATTCTCAAATTCATCCGGTGTCAGGTATCGGTCAACCGGCAGGTGATGAACCGTGGGCTGCAGATATTGCCCAAGCGTGAGAATCTCGCAACCGGTAGCTGCCAGGTCGTCCATGGCCTGATGCAGTTCTTCATCGGTTTCACCAAGCCCGGGCATCATACCAGACTTGCTGCGCATGCCATTTTTGGACAAATAGCGTATTACCTCCAGACTTGTCTTATATTTAGCACGTGAGCGGACTTCCGGTGTCAGACGTTTAACCGTTTCCAGGTTGTGACTGACAATGTCTGGTTTAACTGCAATAATTTTATCCAGCAACTCATGCTTACCGTCAAAATCCGGTATCAGACACTCCATGGTGGTGTCCGGGTTGAGTTTCCGGATGGCTTCTATACTTTTAACCCAGTGCTCAGCACCTTTGTCCGGCAGGTCGTCGCGATCAACGGATGTGATTACGGCGTGTTTAAGTTTCATCAGTTTGATGGCTTCGGCCAGTTGCTGCGGTTCGTTGGGGTCGGGTGGGAGAGGTTTACCCGTTTTGGTATTGCAGAACCTACACGAGCGGGTACATATTTCGCCCAGAATCATAAAAGTGGCTGTGCGGTTGCCCCAGCATTCACCTATATTGGGGCATTTACCGCTTTCACAGATGGTATGCAGCTTGTGCTGATGCACCACCTCATTGACAAAGTGGTAGCTTTCTCCTTTGGGTAGTTTTATCTTGAGCCAGTCGGGCTTGCGTTTGTACATAATCAATTCTTTGATGCAAAGATAATGAAACTTGATCTGTGGTTAAAATATTTGGGAATTGATCTTCGATAATAAATATGTAATCTTCAACTTGTTGATTTATTTTTTGGGCGTTCCCGTTTTTGGTTTCAGGCAGCGCGCCCTGTAACCAAAAACGGTCGGGCTATCCGCTAATACTCCTCGCCGCCTGCCAGCGGACTGTGGGGTACCGCTTCTATCCCTAACGCAAGTCAGCGCCTGGTCTTATTCTTTTTTCCGGGTAGCTACAGGTATCTAAGGCGTGTCTGAACAAAAGCAAAGTGACACACTTTTCTAAACACTCCAAATGTATCAGATTGTTGCACTTTTCTGGATGCGATAAATCGCATGCCTACAGTGCCCAATCACTCCCTCTCACTCTCTCACCCTCACTCCGTCTCACCCTCACTCCGTCTCACCCTCACTCCGTCTCACCATCTCTCTGTCTCTCTGTCTCTCCATCCCTTCATCACACCTCCATCAGGCGCTCATGCTAAGATTCACCCAGTTTTCCTGCCGGATTTCACCGTCTACACCGACAATGATTTGTTTAACCGGTACCTGATTGCCGCTGCCTTGCATGGCTGTCATCACAAGCTGGCTCAGGCTGCCACAGCAGGGCACTTCCATAATGGCCACTGTTACCGTATTCAGCCCGGCGTTGGCGAAAATGTGGGTAAGTTTATCCAGATATGAATTCTGGTTGCTGTCGAGTTTCGGGCATGCGATGACCAGCTTACGGCCTTTCAGAAGCTTGTCGTGAAAATTTCCCATGCTAAAGGCTGTGCAGTCGGCCGCTATCAGTAAGTCTGCTCCCTTAAAATATGCTGCTTCGGGATTGGCCAGATGGAGTTGCACAGGCCAGTGTTCGAGTGTGCTTTCACCCGAAACCTGTGCTGCTGCTGTCGGTGCTGAGCTTCGGTTCATCTCTTTAATTGCAGAGCCCGGGCAGGCATGTCCGCCGCTGTGACTGTGGCCGCAACTTTCAGGCTGTTTTTCTTCTCCTGGCAAGACTTCTTCAAGGGTGAAATCCAGTTCGTCTTTATGTTTTTTCAGGTAGTTGATCCCCTGTTGCACAAACTCGTGCTGATCATGCTCCCACAAGTGCTGCAGGTGAGCTTTAACGGTGTTTTTTCCTTTTCCAACCATATCTTTGATGACCGCAATTTCATCGTAGGGAACTGCTTCCCGCTTTTCAATTGTGATGGCATCCTGAGGGCAGTGCCCGATGCAGGCACCAAGGCCGTCACACATAAGGTCTGATATCAGACGGGCTTTTCCGTCAATCATTTGCAAAGCGCCTTCGTGGCAGTTGGGAATGCATGCACCGCATCCGTTGCATAAATCTTCGTTGATTTTTATAATATCGCGTTTCATAGCTGTATAATTTTTTATTTCTACAGCAAATGTCGCGCATTCTGCACTTATAAAATGTTACCTGAGTAACAAAAGGGTGAGATTTCTCAAAGACATTTATTTTTTGTCATTGTTATTCTTTCTGCTCATGTTTGCTACTGGATATACATCACTTTTTGACACTTTTAAACCATCAATCGGAGGTGAAATGTTATTATCAATGGATTTGTTATTATCAATGCTTATGTTTGCCATCCACTGAAATGAAACGGGGTCGCTGGAATCACAACCTAAGGTAAACCCATTGCTGCTTATTTCAACAATATATAAGTTTACGTCTTTTCCAACGGGAGTGGCTACTACTACGGGAATAATATCTTCCTTGATTTTTTCTTTAAAAGAATCATCAAATGCAATTTTGACTTTGTTATCTCTAATCACACCGGTGCCGGAACTAACGTAGCTTTGCTTTTCTCTATGAATTTCTTTGATATCCTTTCTGTTCTGTTGTACACCAAGTAGAGTTAATGTACTCAAGGCATAAATGTCTATGCCGCTCAATTCATTGTCCTTAATGTAATCAGGAGCTTCGTCAACCAGAAGACCCAGATGTTGATTGGGGCGGTATTTAGTTTCTTGCCCCTGAATCAGTTGGTCTGTTTCGTTTTTGTATTTATAAAATGATGGTTTCATTTTGTCAATGTCATTCATAATGTAGCTTGCCAGATCTTCTCTTTCAGTCACTGATATGATGTCTCTTTTAAGCTCCCTGCGCGAGGGATCAATCAGATTTTGGCTATAAACATAATACCAATAAGTATCACTATCTCCAATATATCCCCAGCCAACACCGGTTGTTTCATCTGATGGCATTCCATATAACCTGTTTCCATCTGAAATGGTTTCACCTTCAATATACCCATCATAAATAATTCTGGTTTCACTTGTGCCACCATTAAAAAGGCTTATGCCTTCTACTTCAAGATCCTGAGTTGGTGAATTAGTTCCAATTCCCAATTTCCCGTCATGTGTTAATCTCATGGATTCCTGCATGTCATATGTGCTGACTGTTTGATTGTGTGTGTAAAATGCCAGACCTATATAATCGCTTTCACTGGTTTCTTGTACGCCGGCTATGGCTGCGTGTCTTCTTTGATTCCCACTGCCACCATTGTATGGGCCTGAAAAGCTTAAGGATCCTCCAATGTTACCATCACCGGCGCCCATGCTGTGATCTTCTAAATATAAATTATCCACACCTGTGTCATTCCCTGAGAGGGTGAACGGCTCGTCATTTATGATGGTGACTTTTTGGGATGGATTGCTTGTGCCTATTCCTACATCACCCCGAAAATAAGCATGTCCGTTGGTTGATAACCAGGATTGTACTGTTCCCTGGGTCTGCACCTGGATCGCTTTATGGGCAAGATCACCGGTACTGGTATTATCATCTGTTAAGTAAAGCATAATGCCTGAGTCTGTATGATCCTTGATGTCAAGTTTGGCTCCCGGAGATGTTGTCCCTATGCCAACATTTCCGCTTCTGCCTATGTCTGCAGTTTCATTGGCCGAGCCGTTCCATGTGGGATCCATCTCATCGAAATTAGTCAAATAACCTTCTGTTGCGTGATCCCCCCAGTTATATGCATCATCCCAATTGGAAATATTAAGATTCCGGCTGGAAAGGTTGCCGTTTCCATCAATCATTAAGCCTGTGCTTTGTGTTCCGCTGCCAAGATTTGAGAATCGTACACTTCCATCCACATGCAGCAGGCTAGTCGGACTTGTTGTGCCGATTCCGATGTTCCCGTTTGTACCCCAATACATTACATAATCACCATTGACTCTTAATGCTGCACGGGAATCATTTCCAAATACCTCATAAGTCTGATCGCTGTTACCAAATTGGAAACCACCTGATGTTCCGCCAGTGGTGGTGCGTCTGAATCTGGCAACGGACAAATCATCTCCAAGTACATCAAGTTCATAATTCGGGTTGGTGGTCCCTATGCCAACATTTCCGCTTCTGCCTATGTCTGCAGTTTCATTGGCCGAGCCGTTCCATGTGGGATCCATCTCATCGAAATTAGTCAAATAACCTTCTGTTGCGTGATCCCCCCAGTTATATGCATCATCCCAATTGGAAATATTAAGATTCCGGCTGGAAAGGTTGCCGTTTCCATCAATCATTAAGCCGGTGCTTTGTGTTCCGCTGCCAAGATTTGAGAATCGCACGCTGCCATCAACATGCAGCAGGCTTGTTGGCGCAGTTGTACCAATCCCAATATATTCATCATCCCTCAATAATGTCATGATGGGAGAGGGAATTGTTGCATCGGGGTATCTGTCAAAATACAGTTTGTTATCAGTTGCATTATACCGTATTCCCATGCCGTGGTCAGGTGTTTCCCGCATGACAAGATTCGCTTCATATCCGTTTTCTGCCCAAAATGTCATCATATGATCCCGATTGAATCCGTCGGTGCCGATTTGCATGTCTTCCGTAATGTGAAATTGAGATTGCGGACTGGTTGTGCCAAGTCCAACCTGTCCTGTACGTCCAATATCTGATGAGGTAGATGATGTTCCGCTCCATTTTGGCGGCCTTTCATCATCAAAGGTTGTTAGTTGCACCCATTCGCTACCGTTCCAGTAATAATATCCTTGTCCTGTAGTTGTGTTGATGTTATAGACCAACAGCCCGTCCGCAGGTGAAGCAATCGGTGCCGCACTTGATAAATTTGCAATATCAACCCTGGGTATCAGCACTCCCTTGTCTGTTGCCTTAACATCCAGCATGGCGGAACTGTTGGCATTGGAACCATCTTCATTGATGGCAACCCCCTGAGCACTAAGATTGTTAGCCTGAAATACAATAATAATGCACACTAAGCATAAGATTACATTAAACTTTTGCATAATAATCCCCCTTTGTTTTTATGATTCTATCCCAGAATCCGCACACAAGATACATTTTTTTTTTACCGTATTGAAGTAAATATATTTAAAGCAAAATATAACAGAAAAATGATATAATTTACTATATAATGGCGATTGTTGTTAAAGGAAAAAGCTTGAGTGTGACCATAAAGCAGGGTAAAAAGTAGCTTGATTTTTTTATCTTTAGCAAAAAGATAATAAGCGAAATATGAATCAAAACCAGGACATGGATTTTTCCGGTTTCGACTTGTTTAAAAATCTAAAGGAGAATGATATTCAGACCATACATTCTGACCTGGTTTTCCGGGTCCGTATGTTTAAAACCGGGGAGTTAATTGCCTCCCGTGGCGACAGAATTGAAAGTCTCATGATTTTGATGTCCGGCACAATTCAGGCTGAAATGCATGAACCGGGAGCCAATGATTTACGCATTGAAACAATCCGACCCGGCCGGATGGTGGCACCTGCATTTTTGTTTGGTAAGAACAATACCATTCCTGTTAGCATTAGCGCAGCTGAAGCATGCAGCGTGATGTATATTCACAAAAATGAGCTATTGAACCTCTTCCAGAAAAACCAGCAGGTGATGCTGAATTTCCTGAACACGCTTTCCGGTCGTGGACAGTTTCTGGCTCAGAAAATCCATTTTCTGACATTCAAAAATATTAAACAAAAACTGGCGGAATATATCCTCACCCGAAGCGGCGATACCTACAAAAGCATTGAGCTTGACATGACACAGGATGAGCTGGCACGTCTGTTTGGCGTCGCCCGTACCTCGCTAATTCGTGCCATCAATGCAATGGAGGAGGAAGGAATCATTAGCCTGGAAAAACGCATCATCACAATACACGATAAAAAAGCACTGTATGACATGCTGAGTGCCTGATATATTTGATAGTTCAGGTATTGTTTTGTTGGCTTTCTGATTTTTTTTATCTTCATGCACAAACGAAATTTAAGATTATGCTCAAATACATCAACAATAATCCGGAAAAGTATATCACAAATCAGGCCTGGGAAAAGGCCTTACATAACTAATTGCCGATGTTAGTAAACCGTCAAATGTCATGATATTACCAGAAACTTCGAGCTCAACAGCAGGATTGATGGTACCTATGCCCACTTTTCCTGCCCTGTATATATCACTTGTTGTATCGGCATCCCCATCCCATGAAGGATCAACTTCATCGCCAGAGAAGAGTTGCACCCAGCTTCTGCTGTCCCAATAATAAAATCCTGGTGTGTTGTCAGTTTGGTAAATCAATAAGGAACTGGCCGGGCTTGAAATGCCATTACGCTCTGCCTGTGTCATGCGGGGAATGAGCATTCCTGATGTTGTTGATTTTACATCCAGCATGGCGGAGCTGTTTGCACTTGAACCATCAGTGTTGATGGCAACACCTTGTGAATTGCCAAATTTTACTAAAAATACCAATATTAAAAGATACAATGCTTTTTGGGAAAAATACGAAGTATTTTTCTTCATAAATAAATTCAGTTTAATTAGCCAAAGAAATTGGTTAATGGAACTAGCCCGAAAGATAATGAAAATATCACAACATGGTAGAAAAGTATACCAAAACAAAAATTAATTTATGTGCATGTGGCTTTGAAGTGGATGAATATCAAGCTGGAAAAATAAGCCTATAAAAGTACATAAGGAAGTAGTTGGGTGACAAAACAAAAAACTGTGGAGTTCGGTTTCTATCCCTAATGCAAGTCAGCGACTGGCCTTATTCTTATTTCCATTTATAATACCGTATATCATATTCGCTTTATTTGTTATTTTTGATGCTAAAATCGCGTAAAAGCGGTTAATGGAGAGCTGTATAGATAACAAATCAAGGTTCTATAGAAAACGTTTAGGCAAGATATCCGCAATCAAAACTATCATTTATGTTGTGTGTCGTTTAGCTGATTATTTCCAGCCTTGTTTGAAATTGTGGATTGATGTCGTTCATTGATAATTTGTCCATTTTTAAAATATAATCCATTGGTTTGGCCTTTAAAAGAAGCATCCGGCTTTTGACCATTATGCAATTTTTCTACATAATCTGATTTAACAACTTCTGGAGCAATGCCACCATTGTCTATTCCTTTTCTTTTTGCATGTGCAATCCAGGTAAATTCAATATTGCTTTGCCCATCGCTATTCTCAGATACATTGAACCCATTATTAGTGACTTCAGTAATGTGAATACCATTGCTTTCACCTATTGGTGTTAACGATACCACCACCGGGTAATCATTATCAATTATTTCTTTAAACTCTCTGGAAAACTGAATGCTTGCGTTTCCTTGATTAAGACTACCATATCCGCTTGTTGTTACAGTTGCATTTGTCGATACGGATGTGTACATGACCGCCATATTATCGCGGCCTACATCCTGTAAGTGGACATCATAGCCATCCTTATATGTATTACCATGGTTATAAGAAGCATATCTGCCTCCCTCAATAAAAGCTCCATAGATGTTTCCATGGATATCTGCTCCAAATAAGTCACCCCATACACCAATTCCGCAATTGACATGAGCATTATTCATGTTAGACTTTCCTGCACCACCAGTGTAACCGCCAGAAAAGTATCCTCCGTATTCCGTCCCGCTGGAATTTTGATAAGCAAGGCATCCCCAATCATCTCCATACCAGTCGCCTCCAAATGTGCCGCCGGATCTGTCGTAATCAAGGAATGATGCACCATGTATAGCGAAACTGTATGTCTCACCCCAGTAATTTGCTCCTAAAATGGTTGCTTTTGTGTCATTATAGTCATAATCTGTGCCATCAGGATAGGAGCCGGATCTGTAAAAGTAAATTCCATAATTATCGAATGCATGACTAGTGTATATGTGATAATCGGTTGTGTTTTCGTAAATTCTTACATCATTTCCATCTTTAGGGGTTAAATAGTCTCCCTGATCATTCCATTCTTTGAGAGAAGACAAGTCTACTGTTTGATTAGAGCCATTTTCAATTCCAATTGTAAGAGATGTTCCAGATAAGCCGGATCCTGAAATATTCTGATTGTCTGTATTATCAAGATAATATGAACCATGTTGCCCGTCAAGCAAATCAGCATCCAGGCCGGAACCACTTCCTTCACTTACATTAAAGGTTGTTCCGGATAAGCTAAGCTGATTGCCGGCTGAATAGGTGGTATTATCATCATTGGCATTAACCCACCCGCAACTTGCTGCATCAGTACTTCCGCCATCACAATCCAGGTTGTGAATTTGATTTGAATGCATATCCAAAGTACCGGATATCTCAGCAATAGCAGCATCACGCTGAAGTGCAAACAGGGGGGTTGGTGTAGTCTGATCAGCATATCTGTCAAAATACAATTTGTTGTCGTTGGCATTATACCGTATTCCCATGCCGTGGTCAGGTGTTTCCCGCATGACAAGATTCGCTTCATATCCGTTTTCTGCCCAAAATGTCATCATATGATCCCGATTGAATCCGTCGGTGCCGATTTGCATGTCTTCCGTAATGTGAAATTGAGATTGCGGACTGGTTGTGCCAAGTCCAACCTGTCCTGTACGTCCAATATCTGATGAGGTAGATGATGTTCCGCTCCATTTTGGCGGCCTTTCATCATCAAAGGTTGTTAGTTGCACCCATTCGCTACCGTTCCAGTAATAATATCCTTGTCCTGTAGTTGTGTTGATGTTATAGACCAACAGCCCGTCCGCAGGTGAAGCAATCGGTGCCGCACTTGATAAATTTGCAATATCAACCCTGGGTATCAGCACTCCCTTGTCTGTTGCCTTAACATCCAGCATGGCGGAACTGTTGGCATTGGAACCATCTTCATTGATGGCAACCCCCTGAGCACTAAGATTGTTAGCCTGAAATACAATAATAATGCACACTAAGCATAAGATTACATTAAACTTTTGCATAATAATCCCCCTTTGTTTTTATGATTCTATCCCAGAATCCGCACACAAGATACATTTTTTTTTTACCGTATTGAAGTAAATATATTTAAAGCAAAATATAACAGAAAAATGATATAATTTACTATATAATGGCGATTGTTGTTAAAGGAAAAAGCTTGAGTGTGACCATAAAGCAGGGTAAAAAGTAGCTTGATTTTTTTATCTTTAGCAAAAAGATAATAAGCGAAATATGAATCAAAACCAGGACATGGATTTTTCCGGTTTCGACTTGTTTAAAAATCTAAAGGAGAATGATATTCAGACCATACATTCTGACCTGGTTTTCCGGGTCCGTATGTTTAAAACCGGGGAGTTAATTGCCTCCCGTGGCGACAGAATTGAAAGTCTCATGATTTTGATGTCCGGCACAATTCAGGCTGAAATGCATGAACCGGGAGCCAATGATTTACGCATTGAAACAATCCGACCCGGCCGGATGGTGGCACCTGCATTTTTGTTTGGTAAGAACAATACCATTCCTGTTAGCATTAGCGCAGCTGAAGCATGCAGCGTGATGTATATTCACAAAAATGAGCTATTGAACCTCTTCCAGAAAAACCAGCAGGTGATGCTGAATTTCCTGAACACGCTTTCCGGTCGTGGACAGTTTCTGGCTCAGAAAATCCATTTTCTGACATTCAAAAATATTAAACAAAAACTGGCGGAATATATCCTCACCCGAAGCGGCGATACCTACAAAAGCATTGAGCTTGACATGACACAGGATGAGCTGGCACGTCTGTTTGGCGTCGCCCGTACCTCGCTAATTCGTGCCATCAATGCAATGGAGGAGGAAGGAATCATTAGCCTGGAAAAACGCATCATCACAATACACGATAAAAAAGCACTGTATGACATGCTGAGTGCCTGATATATTTGATAGTTCAGGTATTGTTTTGTTGGCTTTCTGATTTTTTTTATCTTCATGCACAAACGAAATTTAAGATTATGCTCAAATACATCAACAATAATCCGGAAAAGTATATCACAAATCAGGCCTGGGAAAAGGCTTTGGAGACCATGAATGAGTTCAATCTCAGACTGCATGATGGAAAGGCTAAGGGAAGTGAATTCCTCGGTTGGGTAGATTTACCCGCCAATGCCCTGAGATCTGTTGATGAAGATTATAAAAAAGCAATGGGCTTGTTTGCAGGCAAAGAGGCTGTGGTTTGTGTAGGAATCGGAGGGTCTTACCTTGGAACCCGTGCGGTTTTATCTGCTTTACAAACGCCATTTTCCAATGCACAACCGGAGATGCTTTATGCAGGTCATCAATTGGATGAGGCTTATCATGATGATTTGCTTAAATATCTGGTAGATAAGGATTTTGGTGTCATTGTTATCAGTAAATCAGGTACCACAACAGAGCCTGCCGTGGCATTTCGTTTGTTGAAAAATCTGTTGATAGAACAAGGCAAGGCCGATGAGTTGAAAAAGCACATTATCGCCATAACAGATGCCCAAAAAGGAGCTCTGCGTAGCCTGGCTGATGAGCTGGAGCTGACATCTTACGTAGTTCCTGATGATGTGGGTGGACGATTTTCCGTATTGACACCCGTTGGGCTCGTACCCTTAGCTGTTGCCGGTGTGGATTTGCAGGCCTTGCTCGAGGGCGCCAGAGATATGGCCGAACTGGTTTCTTACCGGCAACTCCCGGGACGAAACCCTGCCGTGCAGTATGCGGCTTTCCGCAAGCTGATGTGGGACAGCAAAAAATCGGTGGAAATTCTGGCCAACACATTGCCCTCAATGAGCTATGTCGCTGAATGGTGGAAACAACTCTTTGGTGAGAGTGAAGGCAAGGAAAACAAAGGCCTTCTGCCGGTAAACATCAACATGACAAGCGATCTGCATTCGCTGGGGCAGTTTATTCAGGAAGGAAATCAAATGTTTTTTGAAACATTTCTTAACGTGAACAAATCTGAACGCAATCTCAAAATTCCAAAAGAGAAGGCCAATCTTGACAGTCTGAACTACCTGGCCGGCAAAACGATGGACTTTGTGAATCAGAAAGCGGCTGAGGGTACACTTCAGGCACATGCTGATGGCGGAGTACCTGTTTCTGAAATCATTATTGATAATCTTGACGAATATCACCTTGGACAATTGCTGTACTTCTTTGAAAAGGCCTGTGGAATGAGTGCCTATTCGCTCGGCGTTAATCCTTTTGACCAGCCCGGTGTTGAAGCGTATAAATCAAATATGTTCAAATTGCTTGGCAAAAAATAATAGTTACTGGCCTGATTTTGCATGCAAACTGACGTTTTTGAGACCAGCCAGTAGTTCTTCCTGTGGTCTTGCAATGTTAATGCGAATATAATCCTGATAAGCTTTACCAAAATGTTCACCAGGAATAACGGCTGTTTTATGCTTTTCATACAGGCTTTTGGCAAATGTCACACTGTCAGGACAGCCTTCTGGAAGCTGTGTCCAGATAAAATAGCCACCATCTGCAGGAGGAATCGTAAAACCTGCTGATTTCAGTATTTTGCTCCCCGCATGGAAATTCCCCCGGATTTTGTCACGCGTTTCGTTAACATAGGTTGATTTTTGTGGGCTTGTTTCCATGAAATCGGCAAGTGCTGCCTGTAAAACAGAAGGTGTGGATAAGCCTGTGTAATCATGAATGTCCCTGATGGCATCAAAACGGCCGGGGTGGCAGAAAAAATAGCCAATGCGCCAGCCGGTGATGCTGTACAGTTTTGAAAAGGAGTTGATGTAATACACGTAGTCATGAAAATCCGAAAACGGATAGTAAGGGGCTTTGTTGAAATAAAGTTTATCATACACTGCGTCAATAAGCAAATGACACCGGTATGTTTTGCTTAACTCAATCAAGGTATCAAAAGAAGCTTTATCCAGACTGTTTCCGTATGGATTACCCGGGGTGTTTGCAAAAAATACATCCGGCTGCCATGTTTCAAAGAAATGCCGAAGCCGCATGGGCAGATTTCCGTCTTTATTGTCCATCTCAAGGCTGCGGAATTCATCGCCGTGGATGCGTGGCAAATGCAGGTAGGATTCATACACCGGCGAAAAGGCTGCAGCTTTTAGTTTGCTTTTGTCCCGGTGAAAGCTCATGTATAGCAAGTGGATGGCTTCAGTACCACCGTTGGTTACCATGAGAGCATGATTTTCAGGCGATATTTTTCCTTTATAGATACCGAAAATGTGCTCTCTGAGTTGATGATTTCCTGTTCCCGGTGCGTATTGATGTACCTCTTTGGTGGCATGTTTCTGTAAAGCTGCCTGCAGGTCTTCCGGTGGTTGAAACCCGGGTATTCCCTGGGCCAGATTGATGCCTCCGTATTGTTTTACCAGATTAGAAAAATAGGATATCCAGGATTGATGCGCTGCCATACCGTTTTTTTGCAAAGGTAAAAATATGCACGTAAAATCGTGACCGGAAATGACAAGTATGTCCTTCAGCCCTGACGTTTATATCTTTTCGCTCAGTTTCAGTATGCTGTCAGCCAGGTTTTCCCAACTCATTTCCTCTTTCAGCTTGCGGATGTTTTCGCGATAACCGCTGTCTGTGTTGTCATGCAAAAAGTCGTGAATTCCCTGCACAAGTGCTTGGCTGTTCACTTCAGGAATGACTTTTCCGGTATCATTATCCGCAATCAGCTCTTTTAGTCCGCCAACATCGGTAGCTATGACAGGCAATTCAAAATGCAGTGAAATGGAGGTGATACCACTCTGTGTTGCGGACCGATAGGGTAGAACACAGGCATCAGCAGCAGAGAAAAACAAAGGTACTTCTTCATCCCCGATATAGCGTACAAATGTATGGATGCGCTCTTTATTCGGGTTATTGTCAATTTGCTCCTGATACGGCTCAAAGCTGCCATAACAATCCCCGGCAATCACCAGCTGAAAGCTGTCATCCAGTTTGGCAAAGGCATCAAGCAATATATCCAGCCCTTTGTATTTCCGGATAAATCCGAAAAACAAGAGGGTTTTCTTGTTCTTGTCAAGTCCCAGTTTCTCCAGAGCTTCACTTTTGTCTATGGCTTTGCCGAAATGATCGTAAAGGGGATGTCTGTGAAATATGTATTTGGCATCCGGCTTGAATTTCAGCAAATCTTTTTCCACAGAGCGCGACATCACCACAAAAGCATCAGCACGTTTGAGAAAATATCTGGTAAAAGGTTTGTCGATGATGCGTTTTTCATGAGGCACGACATTATCCAGTATGGCGATGCGTTTTGAGCGTCCGGCCAGTTTGCCGGAAACATATCCCAGTGAGGGGCCAAAAAACGGCATCCAGAAGCGTGTAATGAGAAGATCGGGCGGGTTTCTACGCATATACCGGGCTGTTTTTATCCAGCTAAACGGGTTAATGCTGTCCAGCAAACGGACATTCTCTATAGCATCAGCATTGTCTGATTCTGGCACATATTGTGATTTTCCGGGAAAAAGAAAATCGGGATACTGTCGTGTGAAATTCACGCCTGTAACATCATGTCCTTTGGCTTCAAAAGCCCTGTATAAATCAGCATTAAACTGTGCTATGCCCCCACGGTAGGGAAAAAGGGTTGATAAAAAACATATTTTCATTGCGCTGTGTTTCTTAATTTTATTCGTTTCAGCAGTATATCGCTGAGATGTTTTACTCAAACAACAAAAATAATAAAATGCATCAGGGTGAAGCCATTCTTACAACAAAATCATTTGTATCCATAATGCCCGCATTTGATGGGATGAAAACCTGAGATAATCATAGGTGAGAAAGAAATTGCCGGCTTAATACATAAACGGACTGCTGCCGGGGTGTCCGAATCCTGGCATGCTTCTGTTAAATCCTGAGTTGTATGGATTCATGCCATTCATGTATGGATAGGGCATGGCATCTCCGAAATCAAAATCGGCACTGATCCATGTTTTTTCACCAATCTGATAATCAAATCCGAAGTGACCACGTTTTAGCGGCTCTGTTTGCTGGCCGGGAATAAGTGTCATGGAGGCACCTCCACGAATGCTTAGCTTATTGTTTACCTGATAGGAACCACTGGCATACATTTGATAGGTGGCCATTTTTTCAAAATGGGATTGATTGTTATCAAAGGATTCAGGACTTGCTGCTACAAAGACATTGCCGTAACTGACACTGGAGCCCAGGGTAAAGCTAAACTTTCCGGGCGGCTGTATGCGCAGAGATGGTGCAAAATAACTTGAAAACAGTGGAGTACCACCCATGGAATATACAGAACTGCCAACATTAAGCTGGGGATGAAAGCTTAGCTTTTGCTTACTGAAAGGTGATGATTGTTCAGTTTCCGGAGTGATTTCGGGCTCACTGAGATTTGTTGTGCTGTCAGAGGGAGCTGTGTAATAGCTTTCTGTCTGAGCTGTCAGCATTGTGCTGCTCAGAAATACAACGAAAACTATGGTAAATATTTTTTGTTTCATTCTTGTCATAATAACGCCGCAACTGTCAAAATGGTTCACACTTGCATGCCAAAAATAGTAATTTTCATCTGTTTATCAAAAAGGATAACGGAAAAACTGATCAAATCGTATTTCCGTGAATTTACCGATTCTTCCTTTTTACTTTTCTTGGTTTTATTTTTTTGATGATCATTCCAAAAAGCACAGCATTGAAAAAGGTGAATGCTCCGTAAGTTACTGCAGGTATTGCCATTTCATGATTTCCCAGAAACGCTTCACTACCGGCGATGGTAATTGCCAATGCTGAATTTTGTATGCCAACTTCCACCGACAAAGTAATTTGTCTCCGCAGATCAAGTCCGTTCCATCTGCCCATCAGGTAACCTGTTAGCATTCCCAGCACATTCATCCCAAATACCCAGGGAGCAACCTTCAGGTATTCACTGATGTGAGTGACTGTCCCGTCATCACCATTTTTTTCAAACACCACAAAACCGTAGACCACAGCCAACAAAATGGTTGTGAAGTATTTCAGGTAAGATTCTATTTTTTTTGCTGTCAGCCTGTTTTTGTACCGTATCAACATACCTATGCCGACAGGAACAAGTATCATAACAAACACTTTTATCATCATACTGCTTACCGGCATGACAATAAAGGCTGCCTGCTCAGTAAAAAACCAAAGAGAAAAGTAAACAAAGGCAGGCAATGTAATTAGTATAAGAACGGAATTCAAAGAGGTAAGTGCTACCGAAAGAGAAACGCTGCCTCTGAGGAAATAGGTTATCAGATTGGAAACCGCACCTCCGGGACAGGCGGCAATTATCATGATGCCAACTTTTAATTCAGGTGAAAGCCCGGAGATATTTGCAATGCCAAAAGCAATCAGGGGAAGAAAAATCATCTGCGCACCAAGTCCGATAAATACCTGACGCGGATGCTTAATGATGTTGCGGAAATCCCGTATATCCAGGGTTAAGCCCAGAGTAAACATGATGATAGCAATCACGCCGGGCAAAAAATATGTTGATACAATTCCGGACTGCATAGTAACAAAAATTTTGCTGCTAAAGTACAGATAATTTACGCAAATGAAAGTAAACAAAGCTTAAAAATAGTCGGTTTTTGATTCCTGCCCAAAGTGTGACAATTGGGCAGATGTGGCTTTGTGACTGATATATCGTTTTAGGTACAGGGCACATACAAGTCTTCACCCGGATTTACGCAAAATACGGGAGTACCCTGTTTGCCGGATAGCATATAGCTGTCCCGGTCACCAAAAATGCGGTCAATGAACCCGGGCTGACGACTTAGATGAAGACAGTGAATGTGAGTATTCCTGATGGCAAATTTATCGATTGCCATGGGTTTGACACTCGCCTGTATTTTGTTGAAACTGATATTATGTTTTTTACAGAAGTTTTTTGTGAAAACATAATTCCTGCGGATGCTTTCTTCTTTGCTTTGAGGAAGATAGATATCGACATCGAGCTGTAACATTTTTGACAGATGCACCAACCAGGGTGTTACGGCCTTTTGCTCTTTGCGATAGTTTACAGCCATGCTGATTTTTTGGGGTGTTTCAAATCTGTTGGTTTCGGGAATGACCAGGGCAGGAATCCGGGATTTTCGCAACATCTTTAATAATACAGTGCTGCTTAGAAACTGTACATCACGGCGTTTGTGGACCGGTATCAGTGTGAACAGGGCATCTGTTTGTTCGGCAAGCTGACTGATAATACTGCAATTGCATCCTTCCCGGATATAATTTTTTCCTTTTGTAGCTCCTGAATTGTTTCTGAAATCATCCATGGCTTTTTCTATCGCTGCATCATTATCGTCTTTACCCATCACCAGAGCCGTGTTGTGATCCCGGACAAAAAGTAAATCAACAGGTTTTTCATAACATTGATGGATGTGGGAAACCCACCGGCTTAAATTTTCAGTAAGCCCGGTGAAATCCAGGTAACATAGTATGGCCTGCTGATTCATATGTGTAAAATTACAGTCTTTTTTTTGTTTTTTGAAATATTATTCAACAAATCATGTGTTTTTAAATCAGGCTTGTTGTAAAATTGTTGGTAGATAAACGTTTACTGGCATGAATTGTATGTTCTGAAATTCTGTTTTTGATGAATTCAAAAAGTTTCAATTTATTACAGTTTTACTTGCGATAAATTCAGAAAATGTGTATTTTCATGGCGAATAATCAAAATAATTGGAATGAAAAATTTTATATGGATCGGTGTGGCTGCTTTTATGATGTTTGTTGCCTGCAATTCGGAACAGGAAAATACTGCCGAAGATGGAAAACATGAAGAAAAAGCAAAAACCAACGAAGATGGAAAAGATGAAGAAAAAGTAAAAACCAAACAAACTGCAAAATCTTCTCAGAAAGAAAAGAAGGAAATACCGGATGGAATAACACCCTGGCCTGATGATGTTCAAAAAAATGAAGAATACAAAGTGACAGCCTATTTTGAAAAGGTGATTGCCGGTACGGACGGAGCCATTTATGTATTTAAAGATGCAGAGGGCAATGCTTATGAACTGTGGGAAGAAAGTGATTTTACTACCGGACTTGAGATTGCCGATGGGGTTGAACCCAATGTTCCCATTGACAAATACAAAGATCAATGGCATGAACTGACTTTTCAGATACGGGAGCGTGAATTTTATGATGGTGGTACAGGAGAAACCAATTCCAAGCTTGTTCCGGTGGTGAAGTCATTTGTTAAAATTGATGAAGCCGATACAAAAGTAGCTAAGGAAAAGGAAGTTATTGCTTTTGAAGATGTAAAACCCGGTGATGTCATTGAAGGCCATAGCGTTGTCTCCAAAGATCATGAAAAGAACGATCACTGGGAAATTAGGTTTGACGATAGCTTTGAAGTTAGCGGAAGTCTTTATCGGAATGAGATGTCAGAACAGTATCAGTTGAAAGTTGCTGCAGAGGATTTGCCGGAAACCAAAATCCTTGTTGAGGATGAAGAATTTGCTATGTACAACAAACTGATCATTGCTACATTTGAAGACTTGCCATCATTGCTGTCTGAGGAAACCAATGAACAACTCGAAGCCGGACAATCGCCTAAAGTACACCTGAAAGTAAGAAACCTCGCCATCGGACAGAAAAAGGATAAAGGACAATTGAATACCGGTATCGTGGAGTTGCAACAGGTCATGGACTGAATTGCAGGAGTTTTTCCGGTGTACCGGTAAATATATCATAGGGATTAACAAAATTCCAAGGGATTATCTGAAGATTTTTTACGAAATTCGCAGATAAGAGAATCAGAATGAAATAATATAATTATGGAAGATAAATTTATTTTTAAGTTGACTGATGATGTATCCTGGGTGGGGATACTTGACCGGGATATTGTTACTTTTGATATCGTAATGGAAACCGAGTATGGCACCACGTATAATTCCTACTTTATTGATTCCGAAAAACCCTGCCTGATTGAAACGGCAAAAGAGAAATTCTGGGATGTATACAAAAACAAACTGGAGAAGGTGACCGATATTTCAAAGCTTGAATATATTGTGCTTGACCATACCGAACCGGATCATTCCGGCAGTTTGAAATATTTGTTGGAACTTGCTCCTGATGTTACCGTTGTAGGGACAGGACAAGCCATCAAATATTTGAATGAAATCGTTGGAAAACCGTTCAAACATCAAGTAGTAAAGCATGGTGATACCATAGACCTTGGCAACAAAACCCTGAAATTTATCGGTGCCCCAAACCTGCATTGGCCGGATTCAATGTACACATGGCTGGAGGAAGACAAAATCCTGTTTACCTGCGATTCATTCGGAGCGCATTATTGTTCTGATGTGATGATTGATTCTGAAGTGGATCAGGATGCTTATGCCGCTTCTTTCAAATATTATTTTGATGTGATTCTCAGGCCTTTCAGCAAATTCATGCTTAAAGCCATTGAAAAAATCAGACCATTGGATATCAATATCATTGCTCCGGGTCATGGTCCTGTTTTGAGGGATCACTGGAAGGAAAAAGTGGATATATCAGAAAAATATGCACGTGAATATGTGGAAGCCAATGAACATCAGGCTCCCAAGGCACTTTTGGCATATGTATCAGCCTATGGATATACCAAAGAAATGGCTGAGGCCATCGCTGAAGGATTGACAGAAGAAGGAGTAGAGCCCGTTATTCTTGATATTGAAACTATCCCTGCTGGTGAGCTGGACAGCCACATTACCGCCGCAGATGCCATCATGGTGGGCTGCCCTACACTGAATCAAAATGTGTTACTGCCGGTGTACCGGATGTTTGCCCTTATCAATCCGATCCGGGATAAAAAGAAAATTGCTACCTCTTTTGGTTCATACGGCTGGAGTGGCGAAGGTGTTAAGATCATGCAACCGATTCTGTCCAATCTTAAATTAAAAACACCCCTTGAACCCATGGCCATGAAATTCCGGCCCAACGAAGAAAGTCGGATGGAGCTGATTGAATACGGAAGAGCCTTTGCCCGGGAGATGAAGCATGACAAATAGCGAAAGTATAATTTACGCCCGCAGCTTATTTGACAATGGCTACAACTGTGCTCAGTCAGTAGCCATTGCTGTGTTTGCCCGCTTTATGGAAAAAGAGGACATTCCACGGAAGATGGCTTCCGGTTTTGGGGGAGGCATTGCCGGAGAAAAAGAAATCTGCGGTGCACTCAGCGGCTCGGTGATGGCTCTGGGTTGGTTTTTGTCAGATAAGGACGAAAAAAATACTGCCATCAATGAGTATATCAGTGCTTTTCGCCAGCGGTTTGGTCATACACGATGTGCTGCTCTGATTGAAGGAATCCCTTTGCCCCTAAGACACAAACACTGTGCAGAATTTGTTGAGTTCAGCCTTGAATGGTGTGTAAATAAGCTTGAGGAATTGCATTACAGCAAATAACTATGATGCTGACAATAATTTCTACCTTTACCATATGCGAATACTGATGCTCAACTATGAATTTCCTCCCATTGGCGGGGGAGCCGGAGAGATATCCAGACAGATTGCTCAAGGTTTGTCCGGATACGGGCATGAAGTGCACGTCTTAACTTCCGGTATGGGTGACGAACCATTGTCATCAGTAGAAAATGATGTGCAAATAACGCGGCTGCGTTCCAAAAGAAAACATATTTATCAGTCCAACCCCCGCGAAATGCTCTCATGGATGCGTATGGCAAAGGTTTTTCTAAGAAAATACCTGCAGAACAATCCGTATGACCTGTGCTTTGCCCACTTTGCGCTGCCCGGTGGAGATGTGGCATACAGCATGAAACAGGAATTTGACCTGCCATATGTAGTCATGTCTCATGGCCATGATATTCCGTGGTTTTTTCCAAAGCAAATGTTTCTTTATCATGCTCTTACGTATCAGTGGATTTGGAAAATCGTGATCAACAGCCGCGGCCTTTTTGTGCAGTCTGATGCAATGGAGATTAATGCACGTAATTTTCTGGGCAGAAAACATGAAGCCCTGATTCATCAGATCCCAAACGGCTGGGATGCAGAATTCTTTTATCCGGGAAAGAAAAAGCGGGACGGGATTTTCAGGCTCGTATTCCCGGGCAGGCTGGTAAAACAAAAAGACCCGTTTACGCTGCTGAAAGGAGTGCTACATAGTAATAAGGATATCCCGGAATTACAGGTGCAGGTACTTGGTGACGGCCCGTTGCGAAAAAAAATGGAATCATATGTGCAAAATCACGGCCTCGCCGATACCGTTCTGTTTGAGGGTTGGGTTAGCAAGGAACGCATGCGGGAGGCTTATCAGCAGGCAGACCTTGTTGTCTTGCCATCGCTGAATGAAGGAATGAGCATGGCTACATTAGAGGCAATGGCCTGCGGTGCTTATCTTCTGGTGACCAATGTCAGCAGGAACGCCGATTTGATTGAAGAAGGGGTCAATGGGGAGCTTATTGCTCCTTCTGATCCTGTAGAATTGGCCAGGGCTGTTTTGACTTATTATAAAACAAAATACCCAAATGAATATAGGATTCCGGCGTCCATTGTTGGAAATCTGGATGCAATTTATGCCTGGAATCAGGTAATTTCAGAGTATGAAAATGTATTGAATGAAATCAGCAAAGCCCGTTGAATAACGAGCTTTGCCGGCACCTCATTCTACTTGATCCCCCTAAGAACCTGTATCTTGTTTTTTGTGTAGACCTTTACAATAAAAAGTCCATCTTCCTGAATATCTAAATGAATGGTTGAATTTCGTGTTGTAACATTTTTCCGGGATACCAGATGTCCGTCTGCGCTGATAATCTCAATGCTGTTTATTTGTGATCCGGAGGGATTTCTAAGCATCAATGATCCGTTGTGATTGGTCAGGTATAATCCCTTAGTCTGAATCTCGTCCTTGCCGGAGTAATCTCCTGTTGTAAAATGGTGTACAGAGCAAGATTCTGCTGAAAATGAACCGTAAACAGGTGTTACCTGCCAGTAGTAATCTGTATTCGGATCAAGACACTCCAGTGTGTATGATGTCTGATTGCCTGTATTCATTTCAAAAAGCAGGTTGGTTGGTGGATTGTCTGTTCCTGCGGATAAAAGGTACCCGTCTGCATTTGACATGCTGTCCCATGAAAATGTGATACTCTGATTATTAAGGTCAACTTCATCATTAGCAGGGTAATTTGTCGATACACATTCCAGAGGATTGCTGGTCCAGGGCAGACCCACGTTGTCCATGAAATGGCGGCTTGTCCATTCTGATGTGGAGTTGCTGTGAACAGCCAGGCGTATAACCTGACCTGCATAATCAGATAAATCGATGTTGTAAGCTGTCCATTCTCCCGGTAAATAAAAGGTAGAAACCAGGGTTTCACTGAAATCAGTTATGCTTGTTCCGGCATTAGTTGCCACCAGGATTTCCAGCGTTGCAAAAAAAGAGAGTTCATCAATGGTTCGTGCCCAAAAGCTGAAGTTATCATTATCATATACATAAAGAGGCGGGGTAATCAGATAGTCATCATACTCCGTAGAAGAAAAATCATCTTGTACTTGAAGAGAATATTCGCCTTCATGTGGCCGGAAATCATTTATTTCCCAATTTAAGTTATCTTCATTGTTGTCTATAACCACGAAGTTGTTGTGTAGATCCAATATGTGATTAAAGTCAAAGGCAGTTTTTCCTGCTGCATGCTCAATGGGAACAATCAGATTGCCTCCATTGGTTTCAATGTATACTGTATCAAAGCCGGCAAAAGTGTTTTCAGGTTGATATTCAAGCTGTATACTTGTCTGATCTGTGCAGGTAAAATCAGCAGGGCCACTGAAATTTTCAGGATAGGTGATTGCTGTGGATTCCAGTGTGCCGCTTCCCTGGTTCGTGATATTTATTTGGGTTTGAGTTGTATTGTCAATAGCAGTAGAAGGCAAAACTACCGGGTTGGGTTGTGTGTATGCACCGGGGCCGTCGGGTAGTTCCTCAATTATGATATCATCCAATAGCAAATTGAATTCTGCAGGATCGCTGTATGCATGCCATGATATATTGTAGTCTCCGCTTGTTTCAGGCTGAATGTAACAAGTACCCTGAGTCCATCCGTTCCTGTTTAATACCGGATTATTCCATATCTGATTAACCTGGGCTTCAACGGTAGAATCATCCCCGTAAAGTACTTCAAGTTTTTCATATGCCCCTTGTGCAGCAGTATTGTAGTAAAAAGTAATCTTATACAGTTTGTTTGCCTGCAATGATAGTGAAGGGGAAATAAAATAACTGTCTTTCGGGTCTGAATAATGTAGCGAAATACTCAAAAATCCATTGCTGTTGTTGTTGCCAAAACCTTCCGGATTATAAGCTGCACTCCATTCGTTCGTCCCGGCATCGCCATTATCCACACTCCAGCCTCCCGGCAAATTTGTGTTGGGGTCTTCAAAATCTATCACATGCGGAAAAATATCGGGCTGTGTTGTAAAGCTGCGGATTTCACAGGATTCAGATGCTCCCGGTGCATTTTCAGCAACCACTTCCCAGTAATAGGTTTGCCCGGGATCAAGTGCGTTTTGTACACTGAATATTGTGTCACTTCCGGTTGAAACAGAATCCAGAATGTTGTTTGGTGGATTGTTTGTGCCCAGACACAGCTTGTATTCTGATGCGCTTTCTGCCTGATTCCATATGAGTAAAGGATACAATGAGGCTTCTGTTTCACTTGCATATGGCTGTAACAGATTGGCGCATTCCGGCAGACTGGCAGGCAGGGATTGTCCGTACCTGAAATAGTCGATATACAGAAAATCAGAAGTTTCGTTGCTGACTTCAAATCTGAACTGAACACTGTCACCGGTCGAATAACTTGCAATATCTTCCAAAGGAAAAACCTGATCTGTCCATGCCGAAGCATTTGTTTGGTGAAAGCTTTGCCAGCTACCCTCATTAATTTTAACATAAAACTGACAGTTCTCCTCTGCACTGGCAATGGCATAATGATTAAAAAACAAACTGTCTCCTGAATTTATCAGTACCTTCGGAGAATAGAGATTTTTTGCGGTACTGGTTGCTCCGGTTTTTCCAACTGCGAGTCCCTCATGGCCGGATGCATTATCCTGCCACGACCAACCCGGATCACCAAGGTCTCCGGTCCAGGTGGCTGGTATTTCTGAATCAAAAGTTTCATCAATTTTCCATTGAGCTGTTGTGGATAACACGCTTACTACCAATGCTGACAAAATCAGTAGCTTAAGGAGTTTCGTATTTATCATATCGAATCATTTTTTCCAAAAATATGGAATAAATATAATGAGATAGGATAGGTTTTGTTGATTTGTGTACAAATTTAGAAATCTATACATATTTCATTTATTTTCTAAGCCTGCTGAATATGTATCCTGGCAGACTGAGTCTGAACAGTTGACGATATTTATGATACCCACGGGCCTTTTTGTAATGAATGTTATGCCTGGTAAGCAAGTTTGCAAATAAACTGCTTTCTGTGCAACGGAGTTTAGAAATACGGTTACGCCGCCATTCTTCATTCACCCAGTGTATCAGTTTCCAGTGTTCAGGTAGCTCCTGTTTATCGCGCAACATTTTTCGTATCAAATCCCAACTGTCGGGATTGGTGAATTCATGAATGTGGGATGTCAAATTATGCTTTTCCACATTGTTTGCCAGAATTTCAATGGGAAGATGCCAGTTCCGGTTGTTCTCATCTATCCGCCGTGCTGCTTCTTCATAGCAATCCTTCATTAGTGCAGAACCTTTGGGCACCTTCATGATGTTACCCACCAGGGGTAGCTCATGATGGGTACGAAAGACATAATTCTCTTCAAAACCCAGCGGCTTCAGGCATGTGACATCCATATCAGTCCACCAGCCTCCATGTTCGTACAGCAATTTGTATCTGAAAATGTCTGAAAATCCTGCATAGGAGCCCTTACCATGTCCAAACTGATTGGCATATTTGTACTTGAAAACCCTGTGCCTGGGAATAATTTCCGATGCATCACGTATGCAAGTGCCTTTCGGTACCTCTGTTACAAGAGGATTGTATATCCACAAATTGAATTTGTATCCGTGTTTTAAAAAAGATTTAATGGTCAGCAACTCCACAAAGGACAACTGATTTCCTATCCATAATGCATGTATATCAGTGTTTAGGGACATGTGTCAAAGGTAAGATTTCCTGCATGGATAATCAAATATATACATGGTATTTCTTTTGTTTTTAAGTCAGATTTTTATCATGAAAATGTTAACTTGCAAGACAGCTTATGAAATCCCATTTGGAAAAATATGCCAATCTGATTTTGCCCGCATGGCAGGCATATAACAGAATCAGATCCGGATTGATTTCTTATCCCGGCAGCAAGGCTGATTTTGAAGCCCTTGATAAAAATAGCATGCAGACATACAACAGCATCCGGTATCACGGGGCTAAAAAATTGTTCTGCTACAATCCCTTTGTTAATTTGTTTTTTGATATCGATGGAAAGGCCGTGGCCTGCTGCCGTTCGCATGAAAATGTCCTGGGCAGGTATCCCGATCAAAGCATAAAAGAAATATGGTTCGGTCAACAAGCTGAAAGAATGCGTGATCATATGCGGTATAACGACTTGAGCATGGGTTGTTCGCATTGCCTGCATCAGATACATTCCGGACGGTTTCAAGGCTTACCTTCCATGCATGCAGATAAATATGCGCACAGCAAATCAGCGAAATTTCCCAAAATCATGGAGCTTGAATTGTCTAACCGCTGCAACCTGCAATGTCTGATGTGTTCAGGACGTGAGTCGTCAAAAATCAGAGAAAAACGCGAGCACAAGCCGCCGCTAAAGCAAATTTACGATGCTGAGTTTGTGCATCAGCTTAAGGAATTCATTCCTCACCTGAAAGAAATGCACTTTTACGGAGGTGAACCTTTTTTGATCCCAATCTATTACGATATCTGGGAGGCTGTGAAAGCCATCAATCCCAAATTAAAATTGCACCTTGTCACCAATGCCACAGTATTGAACAATCAAATTGAAACATTACTGAAAGCTTTGCGTTTCCGCTTAAGTGTTTCGCTGGATTCACTTGAGAAAGAAAAATTTGAGTACATTCGTCGTGGTGCGGACTTTGACAGGGTGATGAGAAATACAGAAAAGTTTGCCGGATTGTCATCTGATCCACTGGTGATAAGCCATACACCCATTACACTAAACCGAAAAGAAACGGCAGATATTGTACGGTTTTGTAATGAACACGGATATCGGTTAAATTTGTCCTTTGTGGAGCAACCTGCAGAACTGGCCATATGGGCACTTATGCCTGAACAACTGGATGAGTTGCTCCATCATTACGAAAGTGAAGTCACCGGCCTCAAAAATGACTCCATCGCTTCCGGATACAATAACAGATTATTCAGGGAGTGGATCGGGCAAATTCGTTTTTTTAGAAATAAAAACCAGAGTATCCTGAATATAACCGATACTGAATTGCCATCCAGGGATAGCCTGATGCAACAACTCAAAGCTGCCCTGGAAGAAATGTCCGTCAGGCTGGATGTGGAATTTTATCCTGATCAGATATTCATGGCTGTGCAGAAAGAATTGAGATCAGACATACATCCGGCTATTGCCAAAGCTGCCCTGAAAGATATACTGGATGCCTGCGATAATGCAAGTGATCAGGTTCTTGCTGATGCCGCTCAAACAGATCCGGAATCTGTCCGGAAAATTGTACAGGATTCCTTACAAAGTCATCGTTTTTTTCAGAACCGGCTGTAAGTTTTGGTCTCTCTGATTTCCTGCTCCTCAAGGAAATTATGCAATAAGTGCTTCAGGCTTCTATCATCATGATCGCTTAATACACGCTGTAAATCTTCTGATTCAATGCCTTTCAGCATCTCAATCTGATGGGTGCTGAGCATGATGTTTTCGGGTAATTGCACGCAATGCAGATACAAACGCTGCTTTAGGTCATGCCTGTCCAGCTTTTGAGCCAGTATCTCATAAAATGCTTCCCGTGCCATGCGATGACTGCGCTGGTGCAACTGCTCACTTTGATGCTTTTTTGTATGCCAGCTTTTTATTTGCTCTGTAAGTGATTTAAAAAACCGGCGATTACGGCGATGCAAAAAACTGTTTTTGGACAATTCGCTGAGTTTGCTTTCATAATAGTTAGATAGTTTTTCCAGCTCCTGGCTGCTCAGCTCACGCAGATCATAACCTTTTGTATAAACGGTATTGAAATACACAAATACACCTTTGTCATTGCAAAATTGCACCAGCTCAGGGATCTCGTAGCGGTTTTGCTGCATGGGACATACGCTGATGTTGATGTAATGTCCGGATTTTCTGCCCGCGGCAATAAATTTATTCAGATTGGCCATCACCACATCAAAATCTGCGTGCTTGCGTATTTGCTCAAAGCGCTCTTTTTGGAGAGAGTCAATGGAAACCCCGATTTGAAAGCGCCCCCGCTGCAGCAGTTTTTCAATTTTGTCCATGTATACCGTGCCGTTGGTTTGCAAATTGATGATGCATTTTGGATTGATTGTGATGATTTTTTCCCAGATGTTGTAATGCAAAGGCACCAGAAACGGTTCCCCGCCCAGAAACTTGGCAATTTTCAGATGTGGAATCCATGGCTCTAATTGTTGGGCAAAGCGTTCATCGTAAACAGATTTTTCCTGAGGAAGGTGTTTTTCTTTTGCAATTTTGCTGCTGAAGGTTTCGTCGCACATCACACAAGCCAGATTGCAGGTGTTGTCCAGCTCAAATATCATTTCAGAAGGTGCAGGCGGATTGGATTTTAATGTATCGTAAAGCAAGGCTTCCACACCGCTGAAATTCCCTGATATGATCTGCCGCCGGCAGTGCTGACAGCCCTTGTCAAAATTGCGATTGTCAAGTTCTTGTTGCAGTTCCTGCCGCTTGGCTGAATGAATGATTTCATCCACCGACATGTCCGGCCAGCGACCGTATTCAAAATCCCGGTTAAAGCAACAGGGAATTACTTTTCCGCCAAAGCCGAAATACAGGCTGCGGGTAGGGGCAAAGCAAATGGTTTTTTGCGGTCCAAGCGGCCGGTTGTGCTGATAGGCTTTTAATTGTTCCGAAAAGTGTTGCTTTTCTTCGGCATCCGGCTCCTGATTGCTGTGCTCCGGAACAGAATGATACTCCTTGTTGTACAGCAGTTTGCCTTTGGCCTGTGCCATTTGCTGCCGTGCGTATTCCAATATGTGATGCAGGCGATGTTTCATGGGTTTACCTCCTCGTTTAACTGCTTGCGTGCTTGCTGCAAAAGCTTGTTTTCATCTTCGGATTCCACCATTTTTTTTATTTTTTCCGCATTTCCATCGCGGAAAAGCTCAAGCACAGTGGCTCGATGATAGTCGTTTGCCAGGGTATCTACCAGACGCGTTACCTTCTCCTGCGTGCTTTGGTCCAGTACCTCCAGAATATCTGCAAATGCTGCTTCCGGACTGTGGGGAACCTGTTTTTCATGCTGAAGTTTTTCTTCATGCCAGCTTTCCAGTTGGCTGATCAGGCTGTGATAATTGTCGGCGTTTTGTTTTTCCTGATCAGTGGAGCGGGGTGGACTGAAGCCTTTCAGCTTCTCAATGGCCTGATGCAGGAAATCAGCAGACTGGTATTTGAGGGAAAGCTCTTGCGGCTTGATTACCGTATGAAAAAACACGCCGCAGCCATGCTCATTTCCAAACGTTACAAGCTTTGCTAAGTCATTTAGGTTGATGCTCATCGGACAAACCAGGATGTTGCAGGTGGTGTCGTTGCGATGGCAGTAATCAATAAAGCGTCTGCTGTTTTTCATCACATCATCAAAATCAGCTCCGACACGGATGCTTTCATATACCTCAGGCCTGAGGCTGTCAATGGAGATGTTGAAATGCAGGTTTTTGTAGTGGCTCAGCATGTTTTCAATCCGCTTTGAGCAGGTGTTGCCATTGGTGGTGATCAGAATTTTACATTGTGGGTTCATTTCCCTGATCATCTCCCAAATCTCGTAATAGATTGGAATCAAAAACGGGTCGCCACCGGTGAACTCAGCCATTTTAAGGTGAGGAATAAATTCCCGGAGCTCCCCTAAAAAGCGATTGTCATATACCTCCGGCAGGGGTGGCTGCTTGTCCCGATGTTTGCGAATGGAGGAACTCAGATTGCCGTCGCACATTACGCACTGCAGATTGCAGCGGTTGCTCAGCTCAAATTCCATTATTTTGGGGTATTTCCCCTTTGAAATTCCATAATGCTCGTATTTGTTGGGCAGCAGACTGCCAAAATTGTGTTGCTCAAACTGCGGCTGGCAAAACCCGCATGCATATTCCAGATTTCCCTCATCCATGGCCTGGCGGATGTCTTTAAACCCGCCATGAAACCAGGCATCACGCAGGCTGGTTTCCGGCCATTTATCAGAGTTTTTTCCGTAAGTAGCGTAGCATGGTGACATATACCCGGCCCTGGAAAAAAACATGCTGCTGTAAGGGGCGTAACAAAGCTTCGGGCGGAACCCGTACAATCGTTGCCGGTTGTAGGCTTTCATGGTGGAAAGGCTGAGGCTGCTTTGCTTTTTATCTGGGAGTTTCAACATTCCCAATCGGAATTTTAGGTATTGCAGCGCTCTGAAAGCACGAATGTAGTTTTGCTTCAAAAATTTCGGACTTGATTTGTACAGACTATCCAGCATGAAAACAGCTTTGTCTCAAAGATACAAAATTCAAAGCGAATTTGCCGGTATTTTAAGAACGCATTGCTAATTGTCCATATGGCGGTATTCCAAAAGCGCAACCTCCGGGCGGTTTTCCACACTATCGGGTATGTAAATGCTAAAGGTGTAGTACCCGTTTCTTAAATAGGGGCCATTTTCCGGATCTGCCGGATCAATATAATGGCTTGGGATAACCCAGAAATCATAATACGTGGTATCATTAGCAATAATGTCAATTTCGAGCATATCAGAAACATTGTCAGCTTCTTGATATTCAGTGGTGTCACCAGCATGCAAATTGGTATATATTTTTGTGATCATTCCAACATGACCCGGAATGACAGAAAACGTATTTTTTATGCTGTCGAGTGTCATGTTTGTATGATTCACAAAGCGAATGTTAGCCGGATGAGTACCGAAATCATCATCTTTTTCGCAGGCAGAAAGAATGAATGCAGCAAGGAGCAAAGGAAATAAATATTTGTTTTTCATACGTATCGGTTTCTTCCGTTATTTTTTGTTTAACGACAATTTTTGCTGTTTATTACATAATCTCATTTTTGTGAGCTATATTCATCACTGACTGCCAGATGTCCCAGCTATCATCGCCCCAATGATGATATACATGCAAAAAAACCGGATCAAAGCTGGCCTTAAAGCCATTCATGCTGTATCCTTTCTCTGCATCCCACAGGGTGTCGGGATTTTGGTACTCTGTGATGAAGTTAAAACGAACAGGCAGGGTTTCCATTTTTTGCATACCAAAATGCCAGGCACTCACCGCCAGAGTTCCCTGGTCGCGGGTTTTGCTTGCCGGATCCTCAAACTCTTCCAGGGTGATGCGATGCCAGTAATCAAGAAAAGCAGCAGAATCCTGATTGAACAAAAACACCCCGCCATTCCAGTGCCGCCAGTGGCCCGGAATATTGTGCCCGTATTTTGTCCTGATGTGTTTACTCAAATGGTTGCAGGCAGGTGTGGCAGGGGATATGTCCTTGTTTTGAGCATCGTACCAGCGCTTGGTTTTTGGATCAAGCCATATGCCGCTCAGGTCTTTTACACGCTTTGAATGGTAAGCAAAATCAAAATGTATGACTTCATTTTTTGAATTAAGCCAGCACCGGTCTTTTTTGTTAAAGCGGAAACCTGCAAACCTGAATGTTTTTACCGGTAGCAGGTAGCGCTTGAAACCATACAGCAGGGCTTGCGTCCATGACTTTAGCTTGTTTTCTTTCATACGCTCAAATGCAGCTTCAAGTTGTTGTTTGTCTTTGTTGGCCTGGCCTGCAGTAAAGATATTTTCCGGAAAATACCTGTTGATTTTTGCAAAAAACTCCCGGTTGTGAGTTTCCTGCTCTTCCTGACAATTGCAGCTCATGGCCATAGGACTAAATTCCTCAAAAGGGCAATGGTCGCGGGCAAACAAAACGGGCTCAGGCTTCAAATCGAAAATCTCATCCACCTTTGGGGATACTGCAATTACATCCGAATCCAGATAGCAATACAAATCACCCGGTTTCATTTCAACATAGCGGTGCAGAGATGTTTTTAGAAAAATGGACGCCTGATGGTGATTGAGATTTTCCGGAGTTTTTACATCCACGATTCTGTCGTGATCGATGCGAGCTTCGTTTCGGCTGGTGTCCGTCAGAACGTGAATCCGGGCATTGGAAAAGTGACGCAAAAATTTCAGACCAAAATTCAGCGTATCGGTATGCTCACGGCTGCCACAAACAACAAATACAAAATGATTCATCTCCCGGGTTTTTGGGTAAAGATAAAATAATTTGGTTCTAATGCAATTTCCGTGGAAAATTTTACCAATTGCATTTCAAAATGATTAATCGGGATGTTTTTAAATTATTATATGCTTTTGTTATATTATTGTGTAAAGGCTGGTAACCTGGGATAGTTTCTCACTCAATAGCAACAATTCAATCATTACCCACTCCTGTCTGCCTTAGGCATGAAAATTTGAAGTAGAACCAAACCATTAAAAAAGTTGTCAATATTCTTTTAATATACAGGGAAATTAATTTATATTTGAAAAATGATTACATTTTGATAAAATATGTATATAGATAGATACTAACAAAAACCACATATTATGAAAAGAATTTTAACTCTACAATTAGCGCTGATTCTATCAGCCATTGTTACGATCCAGGCACAAACCTGGACACAAATAGGAAATGATATTGAAGGGGAAGCCGGTGATGATAATTCGGGGTGGGCAATAAGCTTAAGCGCTGATGGTTCTGTTATAGCAACAGGAGCCCCCTCAAATGACGGAAACGGTTCATCTTCAGGGCACGTGCGTATTTATCAGAATCAATCGGGTGTATGGACGCAGGTTGGTAATGATATAGACGGGGAAGCCGAAGGAGACTATTCGGGTTATTCTGTGAGCATTAGTTCTGATGGTTCCATTGTTGCCATCGGAGCAAGTGAAAATGACGGAGGTGGTTCATATTCTGGCCATGTGCGTGTTTACGAGTACCAATCAGGAACATGGATGCAGATTGGAGATGACATTGATGGCGAAGCCGGTTATGACAATTCGGGTTCTGCATTATGCATGAGCGCTGATGGCTCTGTTGTAGCAATTGGAGCACATGATAATGACGGAAACGGTACATATTCAGGACACGTGCGTATTTATCAAAACCAAGCGGGTGTATGGACACAGCTTGGAGATGATATTGATGGTTCGGCAGAATATGATTACTCCGGCTATTCGGTGAGTTTAAATTCTGACGGAACTACAGTAGCAACTGGAGCTCCCTGGAATGAAAGCAGTGGAGCTCCGACTGGTCAGGTGCGTGTTTTTGAAATAGAATCCGGAAGCTGGGTGCAAAAAGGCAGTGATGTTTATGGAGAAAATGAATTTGATGAGGCCGGAACATCAGTCAGCTTAAGTTCTGATGGTTCGGTACTTGCTGTTGGGGCACCAAAGAATGATGACAGCGGAGAGGATGCCGGTCATGTGCGTGTTTATGAGTTTCTTTCAGGTGACTGGGTGCAAAAAGGAAACGACATTGACGGAGAGGCAGGTGATGATTTATTTGGTAGTTCTGTGAGTATGAGCTCTGATGGCACAACGGTTGCGATAGGAGGGCCCCAAAATGCAGAATCCGGTGGTTTTGCGGGACATGCCCGTGTTTATGAATATATATCAGGTGCATGGATACAAAAAGGCAATGATATTGATGCCGAAGCAGCATCTGATAATTTTGGGCATTCTGTCAGTATAAGTGATGATGGCTCCATTGTTGCAATAGGCGGCCCTTATAATGACGGAAATGGTCAGGGAAGCGGACATGTGCGTGTGTTTGAATTTATTGCGACCGATATTGAGTCATTGGAAAAATCAGGTATTTCAATTCATCCTAATCCGACATCAGGCAAACTGTATTTTAATTCAGGCAGCAAATGTATCCAAAGCATAACAATATTTGATATGTCAGGTAAACAGATGATCAGGAAAACAACGATTGATAAAAATGAAGTTATGGACTTATCGGGTTATGCCGGCGGTAATTATTTGATCAGCATACAAACAGACAATCATATTTATACAACAACAATTGTCAGGGAATAATCTGATTTTATCATAAATTGAGAGTCCCTGTATGCTGAAAAACTGCTCGTACGGATATGCGGGGGAGCGGGGATGTAACGAACCGCTCTACCCGGACCTGCCACCATTTTCTTTGCTTTTCATTCTGCAGCCTGATATGTAACACAATTGGCTACCCAATCCTATGATTGGTCTATAACGCAAAAAATCACCACTTTTCAGTGAATTGAAAACCAAAAAGCCTTGATTTCTTTGTTTTTGTGGGTAAGAAATATTGTAAAATTGTTCCTGGTATTACGTTTTAATCTCGATAGATTTACTTTCCTTTAAAATGAGTATTGAGAATTGAAATAAATTCCCTGCTTTTACTCTCGACCTTGATGTTCTACATTAGAAAATTTTGTTGAAATAATTCTTCTAATATCCAGAATGTCAACGTCTTATGCAAATTTATTGGCAGTTATTTTACACTTTGTTTAATTTTTGTCATGTACTTGGATAAAATTTAGTCATTTAATGAATCTGTTAAGTAATACAAACTATAACTTTGTATTCTTTCATCTGTAGAACTTACTCTATTAAATTGATTATTTCTTGTATTGTTGTCATTATTTTTTAGAATTATAATATTATTCGTTAAAATAATCTTGTAAATATTCTAAACTAAAACTTTGTACTCGTTCATCACTTAAACTTACTCTGTTGTATGCATTAGTTCGAATTAATTTTGTAATTGCTCGATCAAAATAATCGGGGTAAGTTGCAGTAACATTTCCAAAGCTTGGTCGTGATGTTACATTTTGAAATTCGTTGAGTCTCATTACTGTTTCTTTTATGAATTCTTCGTCGATTGTTGAGGTCCAAATATTGCCTCCTAAAATTATTCTCATATTATCTGTATTTTGTTCATTAATAATAGATCCGTCATAAGATTGGGTGTTAGGGCTAACGTGTCCTGGTCCGTCTCGGATATTATAGCCGAGTTCTCCAGGGTGATAATTTTCGCTGTGATGATAAGTCATACCTTCTAAATTTTCTGTGTTAATACTATCTTCAACAATTGTGTAGGTAAATTGTTCAGTGCCATAAAATAAACTATCTATATCTTGTAATAAGTTTTCCATATTTTCTAATTGCAAAGGTGTATAACTTTCTTCATCTATCCAAATTCGTATTTCATTTCGACATGCTTGTTCAATATTTACAAAATCTTCTCCTGCAATTTGATCATATCCAACTAGTTCTCTAATATAACTAGCCGGTGTCCAGATTGTTGCTGGTGCCGGGTCGTTTGCTGTTTGTGGAATGATTAAGTTTTTGTTTGGTAGTGCAAGTTTTACAGTGTCAGGACTTATGGTGTCGTTTGCGTACCACGTGTCTGGTAGCATTTGCCATTTGTTTCCTTTGCTTGAGTAGTAGGATGTGTCTGCTCCGTGACTATTTTCTGGCCCGTATTCTAAGTAGAGTAGTGCGTCTTCAGGAATGTTTTCTATGAGCGCAACTCCTGTGCTGTCTGTTTGCGCTTCTCCAAGAATTTCTCCGGATGCATCTGTATCTTTTGCTCGAATAGTAAAACTTTCTAATCCTTCTCGCGTGTTGCTGTCAACGAGTTTGAAGTATTGATCAATAGTTGCAGGGATTGGCTCTACGTAGTGCCATACTTCGTTTCCTGAGCCTTCACTTAGCCATACAGTATCTACTTGAGGAAGGAACTGGTCTCCTTCTGGATCTGGATTTAAATGAACATAGAATTTTTTCTCAAGTGTTTGTGTTGATTTTGTGTTCATCAAAGCTTTATCTGAAACTTTATAACTATCTCCTATAAATGAGCCGTTGTTGAGTTGCATTACTTTTTGCGTGAATTGTTCTCCATCAACAGACGTTGTAAATAGGTAACTTCCTGCTGGGAGTTCTTGACCGTTTTTGCTTCCGTCCCAGTAATAGTGTGCTACTTCTCCGTCCCATTCTGGATTAATTGTTGTTATTGGTTGTCCTAAAAGGTTGTACACAGTTGCAACGCTTGGTTGCTCTTTTGTTTGCACGTTAAAATTATGATCTTGGCCTGTTCCGATGTAGGTAGTAATTTCTTCAAGCGTTGGTGTGTCTTGTACTACTGTGGTGATAAGGTCAATGTTGTCAAATAAGTATACTCCTGATCCATTTGTGATAAATTCGTCTGCTAGTTCTTCAGTTTCTGCTTTTATATATGTTACTTGTGCATCGTCCATACGAAGCCCGTTATCATCAAAAACTGTCCCAAAACCACTTGCAGCTTGTCCATTCGCCGCAGTGTTGAGTCCTAAAGCGAATATGCTGGAAAGCATAATGGATAGAATAATTTTAGATTTTCCG
>JBKGYK010000022.1:0-40740 GCA_046546095.1 Bacteroidales bacterium | reverse complement strand
GATGAAAAAAACAATCACATCAGAAAATAAACCCATCAAGTTGTGGCTTGAGGACATAGACGAGGCAGCATTGCAACAAGCGCGTAATCTGGCCAATTTATCCGTAACCTACAAATGGGTTGCCATCATGCCGGATTGCCACAAAGGTTTTGGGATGCCTATCGGTGGCGTGCTGGCAACGGAAGGTGTGATCATTCCCAATGCTGTGGGGGTGGATATCGGATGTGGTATGTGTGCCGTAAAAACATCGCTTACATCCATCAACAAAAAAGATTTATCCACCATTGTAAAACACTTATATCACCGCATCCCGAAAGGAAGAAAACATCACAAACACAGGCAAAATTGGGAAGGATTTGATAATGCACCCGATATTGATATCATTCAACAGGAGCTTGACAAGGCCCGTTATCAACTTGGGACACTCGGCGGCGGCAATCATTTTGTTGAAATACAAAAAGGCTCTGACGGTCATATTTGGTTGATGTTGCACTCCGGGTCGCGCAATTTTGGTTTAAAAATCGCCAACGCATTTCATCAAAAAGCAGTAAAATATTGTGATGACAAAAATGTTGAATTGCCAGATAAATCCCTGGCCTGGTTGCCTATGGAATCATCAGCGGGACAAGCCTATCATGAGGCGATGAACTTTGCGCTGACATTTGCAAAAGCCAACCGTTTTGCCATGATGGAGAAAGTAAAACAGGTGATGAAAGAAACCATTGATGACATACAATTTGGTGAAATAATCAACATCCACCACAATTATGCAGCCGTAGAAAAGCATTATGGTAAAGAGGTTGTTGTTCACCGCAAAGGTGCTACATCAGCAAAGGCCGGACAGGACGGGATAATACCCGGATCACAAGGAGCAGCAAGTTACATTGTCAAAGGAAAAGGAAATCCCGAATCATTTATGTCCTGTTCGCATGGTGCCGGACGTAAACTGGGACGTAAACAAGCCGTGAGAACACTCAATCTGGCAAAAGAAACAAAACTGTTGGATGATGCCGGGATTATCCACTCTATCCGTACTAAAAAAAACCTGGATGAAGCAGCGGGAGCGTACAAAGATATTGATGTAGTGATGAAAAATCAGGAAGACCTTGTTGACATTGTGACACAATTATTGCCTTTGGCAGTAATCAAAGGATAACATGATTTGGTTATTTGGATGGATGTGCTTCAATACAGCGTTTTTATCCTGCCCCATCCATGAAAAACGGAGGGTTTTCATTACGATTTATCAGGGATGGAAAGTGTTGGTTTGGTTGTTTTTGCAAGTATTTTCTTATAAAAAACTTTTTTCTTATATTTGATTGCATTTCTGATAGTGAATGGAATTGAAATGAGGTAAGTAAGATTTATGGACCAGTATATTGTGTTTGGTGTATTGCTGATTACCCTTTTACTTTTTGCATGGGGGAGGATTCGACATGACCTTGTGGCACTGATATCCCTCATTATTTTATTGATTTTAGGGATTATTGAACCAGGGGAAGCCTTTAACGGCTTTGGTCACCCTGCGGTGATTACTGTTGCTTCTGTGCTGGTAATTGGCAAAGCCCTGGAATTTTCCGGTGTCATTGATGTTCTCGGTAAATGGGTGATGAAACTGGGCAAAAGTCTCTTGTTACAAATTCTAACTCTTTCTGCACTTGTTGCTGTAGCTTCAGCTTTCATGAACAATGTAGGTGCTCTGGCCATCATCATGCCGGTTGCCATACACATGGCCAGAAAAAACGGGCACCCGGTTTCATTTATTTTAATGCCCATAGCCTTTGCCTCTTTGCTTGGCGGCATGACAACCCTCATCGGCACGCCACCCAACATTATCATTGCTACTTTCAGGGCTGAAGAGACAGGAGAAGCATTTGGCATGTTTGACTTTACACCGGTAGGGCTCGTTGTAGCAGTTGTCGGATTAGCATTTATTACAATGGCCGGCTGGCGATTATTACCAAAAAGGAAAGCACAAAAGTCAGATAAGGAGCTTTTTGAAATTGAAGACTATATCGCTGAAGTAAGTGTTAGCAGTGAGTCAAAAATCAAAGGCAAAAGCATAGCAGAAATCAATGACATTTCAGATGCTGATGTGCAAATACTCGGACTGGTTCGTAATGACAAGCGCATTCATGCCCCGGATGCCGAGGAACTTATTCAGACGAAAGATATCATCATTGTAGAGACTGATGCCGATGAGCTGAAAACATTCATTAAGGATACCGGCGTAAAACTCGTGGGCGACAAGAAATTCAGAAAAGATGCCAAAGGTTCTGATAAAATTGCCATCACAGAAGCTGTGGTCATGGCTGATTCTCCGCTGATTAGAGAGACTGCGGCCTCGCTGCGTATGCGTAGCCGCTACGGGATAAATCTGCTTGCTGTGGCCCGGCGGGAACAAAAAATCCGGCACAGGCTGGATCATGTGAAATTCAAAACCGGAGATGTTCTGTTGTTGCAGGGAAGGGAACATATCCTGAATGACACCATTACAGCCATTGGTTGTATGCCGCTTGCAAGGCGTAGTCTGAGGCTTGGATACAAAACAAAAATACCCCTTGCGCTGGGTATTTTTGCTGCTGCCATCGTGATGATTGTTGCCGGAATAATGCCTGTACAAGTGGCATTTGTTATGGCTGCTGTTGCAATGATTTTGACAAAAATCCTGCCCATCAAAGAGCTATATACAAGCATTGACTGGCCTGTAATTGTCTTACTTGGTGCGATGATTCCTGTCGGAACAGCGCTTGAAACCACTGGCGGTGCCGATATGATATCCTCCCGTATCGCAGATCTGGATGATCTTATGCCTCCATGGGCACTGCTTACAATTGTGATGGTGATTACCATGCTTTTGTCTGACATCATCAACAATGCTGCTACTGTAGTACTGATGGCACCCATTGCCATCGGCATTGCCAAGGGACTGGGCTATTCCATTGATCCCTTTTTGATGGCTGTTGCCGTTGGTGGCTCATGTGCCTTTTTAACACCCATTGGACATCAGTCCAATACCATTGTGATGGGGCCGGGGGGCTATAAATTTACAGATTACTGGCGCATGGGGCTTCCTTTGGATATCATCATTATTGCCGTGGCGATTCCAATGATTTTGCTCGTGTGGCCGTTATGATGCATATGAAGGTTGTCAAATCATCAGTAGATAAAAGAACATTACGGTAATCAGCAGAAATATGACTGTCAGGCCGGACCCTGCCCGCAGAAAATCCCTGTTTCTGTATCCACCTGCTGTCATCAACAAAGCATTGACCTGCTGGGTAGGCAGAATGAATGCATTGGAAACACAAACTGCAGACATCAGGACAAGGGGCCGTGGGTCAAGGCCGCTGATTTCAGCCATACTTATCACCATGGGAGCCAGTACCACTATGGCACCAAAATTTGAGATCAGCAAGGAAAAAATTGTGGAAATGATACCAATGGTGAGCAGCAATACAATAGTAGAGCTGCCGGAGACCATTTCCATGATTTCCTGAGCAAGAAACATGGCCGCTCCGCTTTTCTGCATAGCCATGCCCAGCGGAATCAATCCGGCAAGCAGAAATACAATTTTCCACTCAATGGCCTGATAAGCATGTTGCATGTTCAGAACGCGTCCAAGTATCATAGCTACAGCACCGGAAAAGAAGGCCATGGAGATGGGAAATCCTGCGATGGCAAGACTTATGGCAAGCAAAAAACTCATTACCGCAACCAGGGATTTGGATGTATTTTTGTCCACGGATTTTATTGGTGTGGCTACAACGAAATCAATGCTTCTGTCCATCTCCCTGATTTTTTCCCATAAACCATACACAATGATGGTATCCCCAACAGAAATTTTGTGATCTGAGAAATCTCCGCGCATTTCTTCACCCTTACTGAAAAGCCTTAAAGGCTCGACAGCAAAACGCCGCCGCATCGAAAATTTGCGTATGGTTTGCCCGATGGCTTCGGAACGTGGCGGAACGATTACTTCGACGAAGCCTGATTCGTCGGGATCGCGTAAACGGGAAAAACGCTTCAGAGGAGGTTCTTCAATAAGTTTGAACTCATCTGCAAGTTGCTGAATATTCTCTTTATTGCCCAGTAGAGCTATTTCCTGTCCGGCTTTAAACCTGGTTTCCCGCCATGGTGCATAAATAACATCACGTTCACCGGAAATTCCGATGATATTTACATTGAATCGTTTCCATATCCCGGACTGTTCTGTTGTCTGATTGATCAGTGGGCTGTCTTCTGAGATGGAATAGTGCCAGACATTGCCTGGTAATTGCAGCTTTTCAATCAGTTTTTCCTGTGCTGTAGGAGTTCGGGTGCTAAGGCCTCGCTTTGGCAATACATGTTTTCCGAAAAAGTAAAAGAAGCCGATGCCTGTTGCAAGCAATATCAAACCTATGGGTGTGACACTGAATAGTCCGTATGGCCGGAGATCTGCATTTTGCAGCAAATCGTTGACCAGAATCAGATGACCGGATCCTACCATACTGAGGGTGCCACCCAGAATGATGGCAAAACCCAGAGGCAGCAGCAATGCAGAAGCGGGTATTCTTGTCCGCCGTGATACATTGAGCATTCCCGGCAAAAAGATGGCTGCTGTCCCGATGTTTTGCACAAATCCGGAAATCACTCCGAGTATCGTGGACATTATGGCAGTTAAAGGTCTTCTGCCCGAGCCTGCCAGTTTGATCATCGCAATGGAGAATCTGTCCATCAGGCCTGTTCTTGCAATTCCCCGCCCCATAATCATAACCGCTATGATTGAAATTACCGCGTTGCCGGAAAAGCCGGAAAACATCTCCTCAGGCGTGAGAATACCACTCCAGCCCAGAGCCAGCATGCCTGTGATTGCCACAAGATCAATGCGGACAATGTCAAGAACAAACATCACCACAGTGATGGATAATATCAGAAGTACAATGATAATGTCTGTGTTCATGATCTTGCTTTAGTCATACAAAAACCTCCGGTTAAACATTTATCTGCTTTCTCTGATTGAAACCACAACGGGCAGTTTTGTGTGCATGAGTCTTTTTTCATCGTTTGGATAATTTTCATTGTTGTAAATACGAATATGTAAACAAAATGTTTGATCTTGTCCGCCAGACATCCCGGCGATAATTGACAGATTTGCCTATGCACCCGGACTATTCAATCCCCGGTGTAATTCGCTTTCCCTGCGTGGTGAAAGACAGACCCTGCTGACCTGATGTAGAAATCATTACAGCTTCAAACAATGGTTCGCTGGTATTTGGTTTGATTGCCCATGTAAAAAGAAAATTAGCTCCTGTACCTCCTTCCTGATCGGTCTCATCAATAATGATTTCTACAGTTTCCATAGGCCTGATGAAAATTGGATCGTCAAAATATATCCGGATGGGGTGGCCTTCTGTGTTAAAATACTCAGCCATTTTGACGAAAACAGTGTCATGCATGTTGGTGTTTTTCATGCTTACTGTGGCTGTTAAATCATGGGTTGTGTGTTCTGTCTGGCTGTAAATCTGAGAATAGACAGATAAATATGTTGTACCATGAATCAAACTGTCCTCCGGTTCCATATCGGTTGTTCTGGCTTCCCAGTTAATTGGATCTGTTGAGCTGATTTCTGTTTTATCCTGACACGCAATCAGGGAACTCAATATAAGCGAAGCAATGAACCATCTTTTCATATTTTTTTTATTTTAAATGTTAAGCCATACTGCAATATACGTAAAAGATGGGAAGGTTTCAAATCCTGTTGTGGAAGATGATTTGAATACAGCAAAAACAGAGAAAGCCGGAATTACTTTCAGAATTATCCTGCCTTTACAAGATGTTGTCTTTGCCGGATCAGAACTGATCACATATCTATCCTCTGACCGGGAATCGGGGATAGGTATGTGTGTAGAATAATACTGCTTTTTTTTAGCTGACACTCGGGCTTTTATGTAGTTGTGACGTAAGCCTCTTTCACTATTGTTGAGACGTGTGGTCGTTTTTATAGTTGAAACGCACGGCCGTGCGTCTCAACAGTAAAAATTAATCAATAATCAATTAAAATCAATGATGTCTGCAGCATCAACAGAATCCATATTGCGTGCGTCTCAACAATATAATCAGGTATCCAAGATTCTGTTTTACCTTATGGATGAGTCATACGGTAATTACACCATTTTCTCAACATTCCAGACAAAAGCCCTGATGCCTACTTCTTCATTGATGTCATCAATCTTTTTTATGGCCTCAAGGAGGTCATCCACTTTTTCATCTTCCACAACCGTTAAGATTGCGTTGTTTTGTTCTGGCCAGGTGTGTGTTCCCATATGTGGAACACCGTCTTTACTGCCTCTGCCAAAAACCTGTTTCCATTCGGTATAGCCGCGTATACCCAGATGATCAAGTACATAATCAACTTTCTCAGTATGCGCCTGGTTGTATGTGATAAATACTGATTTCATAGTTTACATTTTCAGATTAGTAAAGTGTTGTTGCATCAATCAAGAAATCCGAATTTTTTTCTCAGTTTCTTTTTCTTATTGCGTTCACCACTTCGGGTAAACAGCATGTACACAACCGGTACAATAAGCATTGTAATGATTGTAGAAGCGAGTAGTCCACCGATCACAGATATTCCCATCGGGCTCCAGATTTCAGAACCTTCACCTGTGCTTAATGCCAGTGGCAACATACCAAGAATGGTAGTTATCGCAGTCATCAAAACCGGTCTCAGTCTTGAACGTCCTGAAAGGACAATTGCTTCAGCCAGGGGATGTCCACGATCTCTCATCAGATTAATATAATCTACCAGCACGATGGCATTTTTCACCACAATACCAACCAGCATCACCGCCCCAAGTGCTGCAATGATACTCAGGGGTTTGCCGGTGATCAGCAATGCAAGAATAACACCTGAGAAGGCAAACGGGATGGAGAACATGATGATAAACGGCATTTTCAGAGATTCAAACTGTGATGCCATCACGATGTATACCAGTACAAGACTGAGGATCAGCAAGAGTCCCAAATCCTGGAAGCCTTCCTGCTGGTCTTCGTAGGCACCACCAACTTCAATCATGAAACCCGAAGGAGTTTCCATCTCATTGATGATGTTTTGCATTTGAGCGGCCAGTTCGCCCATACTGATTTTGTATGGAGTTGCTGATACTGTAACAACACGTTCACGCCGCTTTCTTTCGATATTTGGTGGAGAATAGAACTCTTCTACATCACCAAGCTCTCCCAGACGAACAAAGTCACCCATGGGGGTCTGAATGGCAATGTTTTGAATATCAGAAAGGCTGTTTCTGTATTCTTTTTTCAGTCTCAGGACAACATCGTACTCTTCTCCGGCTTCCCTGTAATGAGTAGCAGTCATGCCTTCAACACGATTGTACAGTGCAGTTGATACTGTGGCTGTATTCAGTCCGTTGGCAGCCAGTTTGTCTCTGTCCAAGTCAACCTGCAGCTCCGGCTTTTCATCTTCCCTGCTAACCCTGACTTCACGTGCCCCCTCAATGTTTCGCACACTGTCTGCAAGTTGGTTTGCCAGACGGGTAGCCGTTTCAAGCTCATAACCATAGATTTCAAGGTCGATATTGTTTTGAGCCAATCCGCCAAAACCATCACCGGTGGTAACATTGTATTTCACAATTTCAGGAATATCAGCAAGTTCTTTTCTGACTTCCTCCATTATGCTCCAGACAGTTTTTTCTCTTTCTTCATAATCCACCAGGCGTATTCTGTAATTAATAATGTTTGATCCGGTTGACTGGAACATAGACATAAAACTGCCTTCATCATCAGCTCCTGCTGAAGTTGACACCAGAGTTATTTCGGGGAAGTCGGCAAAAAGGATACTATCAACTTTCCGGGCAACTTTCACCGATTCATCCACACGAGTGCCTGCTTGTAATTCAACGGAAATGTCAAAGCGACCTTCATCGGTTTGGGGCATAAACTCAGTGCCCAGCTTAGGTGCCAGCAAAATGGAACCTATAAATATTCCCAGGGCTGAGAACACGATGATGCGTTTATGCTGTAAACTCCATTCCAGTTTTCTGCCATACCAGTTGTCAAGTCTGTCAAGCAAGGGCCGGATTGTGTTTGCATAGCTGTATTTGCCTGGTTTCTTGTTGCTTTTGTTATTCAGTCTCAGCAGTTTTGAACTAAGCATAGGTGTGAGGCTGATGGCAGCGATTGTAGAAGTTGTTACGGTAATGGTTACGATCCAGCCCAACTGAGCAAACATAATGCCGGTCATTCCGCCAACCATGGTAAGGGGTAGGAATACGGCTACAACGGTTAGGGTGGTAACAACCACAGCCAGCCACACTTCATTGGTAGCATAAATTGCGGCCTCTCTCGGGCTGCTTCCTCTTTCAATGTGTTTGCTGATGTTTTCAAGTACCACAATGGCATCATCCACAACCATGCCAATGGCAATGGCCAGGGCTGACAGAGAAATGATGTTGATGGAATTGCCTGTTAGTCTGAGGTATATGAAAGAAACAATCAGAGAAATCGGAATTGTCAGTACCACAATAAATGTAGCACGCCATCGGCCAAGGAAAAACAGTACAACCATAACCACAAATAGCATGGCATACATTAACGTTTGGGTCAGGTTGTTGATGGAGTCGCGGATGAATTCACTTGAATCGAAAACTGTTTGAATTTCAACATCAGGTGGCAGATTTTTTTTCAGACTTTTCATCTCTTGATTGATCTGCTTTGCAATATTTACGGTGTTAGCTCCTGATTGCTTCATGACCATCATACGAACACCCTGCTGCCCGTTTATTTTTTCATCCATGGTCATTTCCCGTATAGAGTCCCGGACAGTGGCAACATCTTTCAAATAGATTTCCTTTCCTTGTTGGTTTCCAATGACAATATTTTCAATATAGTCGCTGGAATCAAATTCTCCTTCTACACGCAAGGGATAATCCATTTTACCCATTTCTATATTACCGGTAGGCATGTTCATGTTTTCGGCAGACAGGATATTTCCGATTTGCTCAACAGTCATGCTGTATGCTTCCAGCCTCCGGGGATTGAATTCTACGGCAATTTCACGGGTGGGAGTTGCTACCACGTTGATGGAGCCGACACCGTCAATGCGATTGAGTGGATTCACAAGCACCTCTTCCAGTAATTTCTCAAGTCCCTCAAAATTTTCATCTGCTGTGATGGCAAACATCTGAATCGGCATCATGCTGGAATTGAACTTGAATATCTGAGGGTCTTCTGCTGCTTCAGGCAATTCGTCTTCGACAAAGGCAAGTCCGTCGCGAATGTTGTTGGCAGCTTCGCTGAGATCCGTTTCATACTCAAACTCCAGTACCACAATGGACAGATTATCTCTGGAAACAGAACTGATTTCCTTGAGGTCGTCCACAGTGTTGAGCGCATCTTCTATGGGTTCGCTGATGTTGGTCTCAATATCCTTTGCACTTGCCCCGGGATATGTAGTAAAAACAGTGATTGCCGGTATTTCAATTTCCGGATACAGGTCAACGGGCAATTTATAAGCAGAATAAATCCCCATCACAATGATGGCTACAAAAACCATGATTGTGGTAACGGGTTTATTTACTGCGTTGCTGAAAATACTCATGATTTACAATTTTATGCTTTACTTGCTGGATTATTACTTGTTGTTTTGGACCCTGATGGCGTCACCGTGTTTCAGGTTGGCCTGACCGGCGATGATTAGCTTCATTCCTTCTTTGAGCTCATCAGACAGGATTTCGAGCTGATCATTGAACCGGTCACCAATTTTCACCTCAATTCTTCTTGCTTTGCCATTATCCGCTACAAAAACATGACGGTTATTTGTGCCTTCCTGTTTGACTACAGCAATGGCAGGGGCAAGCATGCTTGTTTCACTTTTGATGTTGATGTCTACAGTGACAAACATTCCCGGCCGCAAGCTTTCTTCTTCATTGTTTATTTTTATTTCGGCCTGAAAAGTTCTTGTGGCGGGGTCTATTGTAGGATGTATGCGACTGATTTTTCCGGTAAATTCACTCTTCCTGTATATATCAGACTTGATGGTGGTTTTCATCCCCTCTTTAAGATAGGGGAAATGTTGTTCAGATAGGCTCACCATTACTTTTATGGGGGATATTTGCATAAGGGTTAACACTGCCGGTTTACCGTCAGGTGTGGTGGGGGAGCCGGAATACATTTCTCCGTCTTCAAAGTATTTGGCGGTAACAAGCCCGTTGAAAGGCGCATCAAGTGATATGTTTTCCTGCAGAAATTCAATGTTTGCCTGAGCAAGCTCGTATTGTGTCTTTGCCTGGTCGTATTGTTGTTTTGAAATGCTGTTCAAATCATTCAGGGTATCCATGCGCTGAAAATTCTTCCGTGCATTATCCAGATTGATTAATGCCTGTGTCAGTTCAGTCTGATCCATTTGTACCAGTTTCTGTCCTTTGGAAATATGATCACCCTCATCAACGTATATTTTTTTGATTCTTCCCGGTGTGGCAGGGGCATAGTTTACCACTTGCCAGGGATTGAGATTGGCGGTATATGACAATTCTCTCTCTATACTGTCTACCGTTAATTCAGTGATTTTTACAGGTTTAGTTTCCTGTTTATCCTGTTTGTTGTTTTTGCTTTCTTCAGGATTACATGCTGACATGATTCCTGCAACAAGCATTATCCATACAAGAATTTTTGTTTTTTTCATCACGCTGTCTTTCTGATTTTATAATTGATCGTATAATTTTTCAAGTTTCAGGTTTGCCTGCATCAAATCCATGGCAGCATTCAGGAAATTGCTTTCAGCTTCCAGGTAATTTGAGTTAGACTGTGTCAGGTCAAGGCTTGATGCCAAGCCCTGTTTATATTTGTTCTCCACATTATCCAAAACGCGCCTGGCTACTTCAACATTTTTTTTCTGTGTCTGATAGTTTTCCCAGGCATCCGTCAGTTCATATCTGAGCTGATTGTTTTGCATCAACAGTTGCTCTTTGATCATTTCACCGGAGCGTTTTACTTTGTCCAGCTCAATTCTGGCTTTATCAAGATTGGCTTTACGAATACCACTTGAGAAAATTGGTATTGATAAATTCAGACCCGCAGCATTTCTGGGATTCAGATCAAAACCACTGGTCATAATCTTTTCAGTATAAGTGTAAAAACCAGTGAGGGTAGGAGCGTATGCCCATTTCTGCATGTCAATCTGTTTTTCCTGTAAGAATTCTTGTGTTTCCATGAGCTGATATTGTGGGTTCAGCTCGGGATCAAAGGAGGTTGCCAGTTTTGAATTGACTTCAATGCTTTTCATCAGCCCCTCCAAAGAATCTGTGAGTTCAATTTCCTGCTCATAATCCAGACCCATCTGAAAATGTAACATGTGATAAGTGAGCCGGACATTTCTTTCCATGGCCTTTTTTTGGTTTTCCAGTTTTGACTGACTGATGCTGATTTGATCCACATCCACTTCCTCAGCAAGTCCGGCCTGATACATGTTTTGCGTGTGTTCCTTGATATCCTCCAGATTGTCAATGTTTTTTTGTAAAACGTCAAGTATATTCTCAGTAACCAAAATCATGTAATAGGTGTTTTCGATGCTCTCCTTTACATCAAGTTCTGTCAGTGAAACATTCTGACGAGCCAGCTCTTCAGCAATTTCAGCAGTCTTTAGCCCCACCCAGTACTGTCCTCCAAAAATCAGCTGCGTCACCTGAAGTTGTGCACTGGACTGATCTGTCATTTCTATCGTGGTAGGTCCTGTTGATGTCATGGATTCAAGGAGCTTTATGATTTCCATGTCACCCTCGTCCAATACCTGATAGTTAATGTCAGGGGGACTGCTTTCTTCTCCGCCGCCAAACTCCAGCTCTGCTTCATAATTAAAATTGGTCATGTAATCCAGTGTTCCGTCAATTTGAGGAAGGCCTTGCCCACGTGCTGCCTTGTATTGTTCCCTGGCAATTTGCACGTCTTCTTTTGCATTCAGCAATTCCTTATTATGCTCTATCGCAAAGTCCCTGGCATCAGAAACAGAAAGCTGCATCACAGAATCCTGTGCTGATGCCGCCAAAAGTGCAAAATTTGCCAGCGCAATCATTATCAGTTTTTTACCATACATCATATCCAGCATTGTTTTTATTAAAATGTTTATCTGTTTTTAATAAAATTTTCTTTCATTTTTTCGTAATTCTCCAAAAACAGCTCTGTTAATCTGATCAAATCCCTGAAAAATATTGCATTCTCAGAATCAGGATCCTTTTTAAGTGCAATGATACTGTTCAATAACTTGTTTCTTTCAATCATGGAATTTTTTACTTTTTCAAAAAGCTGAAAAGGATCATGCCTTTTGATCTGGAAGTAGCGTTTTCTGTCACCCGGTCTGGTTTCATATTCAACAATGTCCTTCAACTGTAGTATCTTCAGGGCATTACTGGCTGAACTTTTGCTGATCTTAAGCTCCTCAATGATTTCGTCAAAGGTAAACTGCTCCTTATCCATTACCATCAGAAGTGCCAGTATCCGGCATGAAACCGGCTGCATACCTTCTTCCTCCAGACTCATGCCAAGACTTTCAATCAATTTCTTTTGTTCCTGTATTCTTTCTTCTGAAGTCATGTATTGATTATTTATACCACAAAGATAGAAAAGGCTTTGTTGGTTCGGTAGCTACCGAACTAAAAAAACTATTAGAATTGTGTTAAAATTGCAAAATGCCATTTTAGTTTGCACCGTGTTTTCAGCTTTTGAGTTGGTTCTTGTTTCGGGATGCTCAAACCAAAATACCCGGGATTGGCACTTCATTTAACCTGCAAAAGTTATATGTGAGTTTTGCAATACATACATGATATTTCATTGATTTTTTGCTGAGAAAAATGCTTATATTTTTGTAATATTGTAGGATCATTCCAAAGATATGATACTATTTTCGCTCAATCGAATTGCAAAACCAGGAAGTATGCCATTCATGGTACTCCTGGCTTTTATATTTGTTTTTAATGGTTCATCGTCTGCCCAGGAAGTTGATTCACAGGTTGTTTTAGATTCTGCACAGAATTATCTCAACCGCTTAATGCCTGATCCTGCACTGCAATTGTTGCTGGCAGTTGCCGATACGGTGGAATTGTCGAGTGATGCCGGAATAAAAACAAGAATTGCTATGGCTGAAGCATATCGCTCAAAACGAGAGTATGGTAAAGGCTTTGCAAGCTTGTACGAGGTGCTGAATGAAAAGTCCATTTCAGATTATCACAGGGCATATGCATACAATCGCATGGCTGCACTGTATAATGAGTCCAATCCAAAAGCGGTGAATCATTTTGATTCTGTTGTGAAATATTCAGAACAGTCCATTGAAATATCAGAAGAAATGGGCTTTGATGATTTGCTGGCCAGCTCAAAAAATGAGATTGGTTTTGTTTTCGCTCAGCAAAATAAGTACTCTCGTTCAGAACAATGTTTTAAGGAAGCCCTGAATCTGTTTCTAAATAATGAAAGCAATCAGCATGCAGTTGGCGTAGCGATTAATCTGGCAGGAGTCTATATTGCCCGGGAAATGTATGAAGAAGCCAATGCACTGATTGACTCTGCTTTTGGTTTTGTACCCAAACACAGAAATGAAAACCTGTGGATGCGCTTATATCTTCAGCGGGCAAAAACCGGAGAGTATTCAGGGGATTGGAAAACTGCTTATCATGCCCTTTCAAGTGCAAGAATTCTGCAAAAACAATATTATAACAATAAGCTTGATGAAACCATTTTTGAAATGGCTGCAAAATATGAGCTGGAGAAGCAGCAGTTGAAACTCAGGCAGGAAAGTCGTAAAGCCAAAGCACGGCAGAGGGAAGTGTTCATGCTTTTGATAATTTTGATCATAATCATTGTTCTTTTTGCCTTGTATTACCGGAGTTTTTCCTTAAAACTTAAAAACAAAGCACAGAAAGAGGCTTTGGAAACCCTTGAAAGAAAGCGATTGGAAGATCATCTCCAGCATAAATCCAAGGAACTCTCCACTGAAATTGCAAATGCGGTGGCATATAATCAGGTCATGACGAAAGTGAAAAATGCGATTTCTGAGGAAAATCCAAAAGAGGCTTTGCAGTTGATCAATGCCAATATTGATACCAGAAAAAACTGGCAGGAGTTTTTAATGAATTTTAATCAGATTTATCCCTCTTTCTTTTCGAGACTTCGGAATAAACACCCCAATCTGACAGAAACAGAACAAAAACTTGCCGCCATGCTTTTGATGGAGCTAAAATCAAAAGAAATTGCCGGAGTATTGAATGTTGCATTGAGTTCTGTGAGCAAGGGCAGGAACCGCTTGCGAAAAAAAATCGGGCTGAATGCAGATGCAGATTTGTCAGAATATTTTCTGACAGTTTTATAGGCTTGTCATACCAATTGTCTTATATACTTTTGAAAGATTAATGCCAGGATTAAGCTATTTTTGAAGAAAATTACCAAATCCATTAAATCCTATTGCTATGAAATCACTTCGATTCATTTTATTATTTGCTGTTATCAGCTTGTATGCAAATCAGAATTATGCACAAAATTGCATCAGTGAAAATTCTGTAAAATCTGCATGGTCTTATATCCCGTATTTTAACGGGAGTTCTGCCTATTTGTATATGGACAAAAGCGGAGGAAATTATTCAGATTATTTCAATTCTCACTTTTCTTTTGATATGTGGATGAAACCAATTTGGATGCAAAACTCAGACCGGGATTACTACTTGTTCACGGCAGGGAAATATCATCAAAATTTTTCCGTAAATTCACGATATAAGGGCCTGGAAATATCGCTGGTCAACGAGTCAGGAAATTGGAAAATCCGGGCTGTGAATAGTTCAGGTTTCTATTCTCAGAATTTTGTTTATAACATTGATGACTCTGATCTCTTTAATCAGTGGAACCACATTGCCTTTACTTATAATGCCAGTAGCCATACCCTGGTGTGTTACTTTAATGGAAGTCAGGTAGGCAGCCATTCGTTTCAATTCGGTTTGGATATTCAGTATGAAGAGGAAGGTTTCAGGATGGGAGATGCACGTCAAGCATGGGCTTCTGATTATTATAATCAACATTTTAGGGGCTATGTTTCCGGTTTTCGCTTGTGGAACAGTTCTTTGTCAGGTTCGGAAATTTCATACATCTGGGACAGAACCTTTCATCAGCAGGAAACCTTTACATCATCCAAATCATATCTTTATGACAAGATGATGTGTAATATGTACACAAGCTCTTCCAATGTATATTCATTAAAATCAGGATTTTACATTACGGAGCCCGGGATTTCACGATCTACAAACTACAGGCACCCGGCAAGTCCGCCTAAAATATTTAATCTGACAATTAATGATGATTTTTGTGATGAGATTCATCTGGCCTGGGATCTGGGAACTACTTCTGTCAGCAGTTATATATATCGCCGTGAGGAAGCTTCTGACCCCTGGGAGCTTCTGTGTCGTACAAACAGCAGTTATTATCACGATCATGATGTGGAGAGGGGGGTAGAGTATGATTATAAAGTGGTAAGCGCCTGGAGAATTGATACCAATACAGCTCAGGGAGTTAATCCATTACGTTTATCACCGGATTCTGAAACAGTAAGTGGGAAAGTACGCGGCATTGGTGGTCCGGGTAATCTGGTAATTGAGGAAGATGTCAATACCAATTCAAATTGTAACGGTGTTGTTAAAATTAAATGGGATCCAGTCAACACAAGCACCTATCCAAATTTCAGCGATTATTCCGTTGAATGCTCTGTTGAAGGCGGTACATGGCAATCACTGGTTTCCGGAACAACACAAACCTCCTATACCCACAATGTTAATTCAGCAGATTATGGTAAATCAATTCATTATCGTGTTATGGCAGATGGGGATAATTGCGGTGGTACAAGTAACCTTGTCAGTGGAATAGCCAATGAAATATGTACAACGGCACCATCTGCTGTTGCCGCAAATGATAATAACGGCAGCATTGATGTACAATGGAGCTATACTCATTCAGGTGCGCCGGCTGCACATTTTCGCGTTTTTCGAAGCGAGAATGGCGGAGATTATAATCTGATTGAAGATGACATACCGGTTAACCAACTTTCATATACTGATTATGACGCCACGATGTGTGTTGATTATCAGTACAAAGTCGAGGCATATAATCACTGCGGCGCCAGTGGTGCTTTATCCAATAGCTCAAATACAGTGACTTTGCCTGCCATATTCTCGGATGTATTTACCTATCTTGATGGAACAGAGACAAAGGCTGATTTTGATGCCAGCAAAGGCTATTATAATAACAAAGTTTTGCTTGAGTGGACTGTAAATCCTAATCGCAAAGGAAGTATTGATGAGTTTGAGATTTTCAGAAGGAAGCAAAATCAGCCGTTTACACTGCTTGCAAGCATAGAAAGCAATGAAAGCACTTATTATGAGGATGATTCAAACGATCCGAATATTTTGTATGAATATTTGATTCGTGCAAAATCCTCATGTGGTGGTTTAGAGCAAATATCTGATACACTTTTTGCCAACGGGTTCAGGTCTAGCAGTGGGATTGTCAGTGGGAAAGTGAGTTTCGCAGGTGGAAATGCCGTTGAAGGGGTAGAAGTTATCGTGGAGACAGAGGAAGTTAACCTGTCAAACAGCTTGTCATTTAACGGAAATCAATATCTGGGAGGATTATTCCCGACTGATGAAATTTTGCAAGCCGGATTCACAGTTGAAACCTGGATAAAACCCGGTCTCATGGAAGGGGGATATATTCATGGTGTTACCTCTGTTAATTCCGGAATGATGCAACTCGGAGTGAAAAATATGAAACCCTATGCCGCATTGATGGCCGCGCCTATGACTGTTGAGCCACATGTGCCGCTGATGATGCTGGAAACGGATTCCGTCTTGAATCAGGATGATTGGTATCACCTGGCATTGAGCTATGATCCTGATACGGGCGAAACCAAAATGTATTTGAATGGTGAATTTATCGGAGAATCTACGGTAAATCCAAATGACCAGTGGGTCCCTGATGTTCCTGATGTTGATGTGATTGTTGGGCGAATTTATGGCGAAGACTCTTATTATGAGGGAAATATCGATGAATTCCGGATTTGGAAACGAGTAAAATCAGCAGAAGAAATCCATCGTGATTATAAACGTATACTTGTTGGTAACGAAGAGGGCATGTTTGGTTATTTCCGTTTTGATGAAGGCTTTGGTTACAGTGCTTACGATATATCAAAAACAGGGACGGTATATAATAAAAACGACATGGACTTAATTACAGACTCCGCAATTTTCCCTGCCTGGTCTGCTGAAGTTCCTTCGGCTGAACAGCTACGACCTTCCGGTATTACCGATCAAAATGGAAATTATTCTGTTCGTGGTATAGCCTATTCCGATGGAGGAAATGTTTTTACAGTAACTCCCTACAAACCACTACACGAGTTTGATCCGGCGAACGTTGAACTTTTCATAGGCGACAATGCGCCCGTGCATAACAACGTGGATTTCATTGATCAATCAGCTTTCAGTTTCTCCGGAAATGTGTTGTACAGCGGAACAAATTTACCTGTTGAAGGCGCTGATGTTTATATTGATAATCAACAGCAATTTGATGCCGGTGGACATCCTGTACAAACAGACGAATATGGTTTGTTTGAGATTTCAGTACCTATCGGGCAGCATTTTGTTACGGTAAAAAAAGATGGGCATGGGTTTGAACACAATGGACAATGGCCTCACCCAACCGCAACAGAGGAATATCCGACTTTCAATTTTCAATCTGATGTATCGCTGCAGACCTTCTACGATTCCACAAAAGTGGTGCTGGCAGGACGCTTTGCAGGAGGCGATGTCGAAGGAGATAAAAAGCTGGGATTCAACAGTTCTACAAATAACATCGGACAGGGAACAATTGTATTCAAAAATGAAATGGGATATGACATCAATCCCGATCCTGATATTTCTTCCTCCAGGATAGAAATCCAGACCGACACCCTCAGCGGGGAATATGCAATCGAGATGATTCCTGCAGCATACAAAATTGATTCTGTATTCAATGATCATTACGAAATGGATAATCTTGACCTGGGTGTGATTGATATGACGGAAATTCCTGAAGTACAAACCGAAACAGATACGGTTTACACGGAAAACATTGTGGACGAAGACACTGTGCTGATGCAGGAAATTGATACCTTTACGTATCATTACAAGCGAAATTTCATTTATTACAATGAACCGACGGTTCTGTTATCCAATGGCAGTGATGAACCACTGACAGGAGAAACAGAATACCATTATCAACACCAGGACAGCGAAGAAGTTGATACCATTGATTTAATCAACAACAGTCCCTTTGCCTACCCGGTGTTCATTATGGGGAACACCTATCCTGTGGAGATTAAAGTTGAGGCCATTTATACAAATCATGATTCGGGTACGCCTGAGTACGACACAGTACCGGTTGAAGGTGCAGATGTTACCATCATCAATAATCTCGAAATCAGTGAACCGGCCCATCAGTTTACCACAGATTATAATGGCAAAGTGTCCGATTATCAGGGATTTCGTGTTGGTTTGCCCAACATGAATATGAACACAGCAGATCAGACATCTTTTACAAAAACCATGACAATTACTGCACAGGCCGGGAATTTCAATGTTGCCTGGAATGATGGTGATGTTTATCGTGCTTATGTACTTGGCGGGGTGGATGCCGGTGGCGTGAATTATGTAACCTACGGGCCTGAAGTCCCCAAATTTATTTTACGTGACCCTCCCGGAGACAGAAGCTATACCATGCTTGAACAAGGAAGCTCATTTAGTGCCGGCAGAAAATACAGCTTTAATTTGGGAGGTACCTCAGAGTATGATAACGTCCTGATGCGGGGTGTGAAATTTGAAGCCGGAGGAGGCCTTGCCGGGCCTGTATTTACCAGTGAAGTGCAATCGGATATCAATGCCGGTATTTCAACAACCTCATGGGTGGATGATTCCGGTGAATTTATGGAGACATATGAATTCCACCAGACCTATTCCACAAGTGCTGATCCCAATGGGGTTGGCAGCATGGCAGATGTATATATCGGGAAATCTGTCAATCTCTTTTTTACAGAAACAGAAAACCTGAAAATCTATCCAAAATCTTATTGTACCGATTCAGGTCTGGATTATCTGGAAGATGACGAATTATCCGATACAACTGCCGATTTTTCAATCGGCAAGCGTCCGGGTTTTGCTGTTACAGACGACCCTTCAAGTACATTTTTTATTTATTCGCAGGATCATATCCTCAATTCATTATTGCCAACTTACCGGGATCTGATTTATAACTTATTGAGCACATCTGAGTACGAAAGCCATATGCCTTCGGATCATCTTTTTTATGGTTTTGATAACGACAATCCGGTGTGGGAATCTGATACAGTGTCCATTACAAATGATACCTTGCCAAGCTATGCGTATCTTGGTGATGGCATTGATTCAGTAGCCATGCTTAACCAACAAATAAGCTTGTGGATACAAACCATCGCTTTCAATGAAGCATCCAAGTTGGCAGACGATATGGACATGGTCGAAAATATTTCTTTCGATGGCAATGCCGGAGCATATACCAATGAAACCTCCATGACAACATCTTCATACTCAACCAAAGAGTATTTTTATCGATTTGAATTGTTTGGCGGAGCAGAAACCGGATTTTCTATCAATAATACAGGTCTGGTAACCTACAGTCAAACCTATAAAAATGTTGACCAAAGCATTTCCACTACGGAAAGCGAGGAGAAATCCATGAAATGGAAATATGTGATTGATGACTCTAATCAGGGAGATTATTACAGTATTGATGTGATGACTTACAACCAGGGAACACTTGCTGAAGGAAAAGAATCCTTTTTGAGTGCCAATAATTTTGATGATGCCGGATATCACATGGAAAACCTTGGTTTGGGAACAGGTATCGGTGCCGGGGCATCATTCCTGATTAGCCAGGCTTTGTCCAAGCTGGTGAATCCGATGGCAGGACAAGCTTTTTCGATGGCTTATACACTGGGAACGGCTGCCGGATACATGTATGTCATGAATCATTATGCCGATGAAACAGAAAACAGTGAAGTTTATTTTGGTTTACAAGGTGCATCTCCCATGTTTCGCATCATGGGCGGACAGTCACGTTGTCCGTATGAAGGACCCGAGACCACAGTCTTTTATGTCGATTCGGTATCTCATGAACCCTACGTGCTGCATCCCGGAACACAAAACCACGAAGCCCCTAAACTTGAAGTTGAGCCGGCAACGGTTATCAATGTGCCGGATGGTAGTCCTGCTGTTTTTGAACTGAAATTAATGAACGAAAGCCCTACCGGTGCTGATATAACTTATGAGATGCAAGTTGATGAAGCGTCAAATCCACATGGTGCTAATCTCCGCGTTGACGGCCTGAGCCCCAATCGCTCTTTCTTTGTGCCGGCAGGACAGACGCTTACAAAAACATTGACAGTTGAGCGCGGTGCCTCTTCTGCTATGGAATTTGATGATTTGCAACTCATTCTACATTCATCTTGTCAATACGATCCCGATGATAATTTTCCGGACATTGCGGATACCGTTTCTTTTTCCGCCCATTTTATCCCGGTATGTACTCAGGTTGATTTTGGAAATGTTGATGATAACTGGATTGTAAATGTTTACGATAACGATGTGATGCCCATTACAATTACGGGCTACAATATCAATCAGGATAATTTTGAAAAGGTATATTTCCAGTATCAGCAATCAGGTGCTTCACCAAGTACAGCCATGGTGCTTTATAACGATACGATAAATACCGACTGGGCAAGTTATACAGGCAATAAAATTTACATTGACGGACAGTCTCAAGTCAGTTTTGACTGGGATGTTGCAAGCTTAAACGACGGTAATTATACGCTTTTCCTTACCAGCACATGCTCTGATGGCTCTGTTTATGAAACAGATCATTATAACGGGCTGATTGACAGGGTAACACCTCGCCCTTTTGGTACGCCACAACCCTCCGATGGGATTTTGTCTTTCGGGGAAGATATCATGATAAAGTTTAATGAAACGATCAATTCAGGAGAACTGTACAATTTCGGCCAATTTGGCTCAGAAAGCTATATCTCCTTGCGTGGTATGAAAAACGATACAGACCTGCTTGATAGTCAGTATTTATTACATGATGCCTCTGTTTTATTTGATGGAGATGATGATTTTATGAAAATCAATCATCTTAATCTTGATCATACGGATTTTACCTTTGAATTTTGGGTAAAACGAAATCAAACCGGAGCTGAACCCTTGATCTGTATGGGAGATGTTGATAATGGCGGGCTATGGATTGGTTTCGATGCAAATAATCATCTGACAATGATTATGGATGGTCAAACAATCACTTCCTCTAATACCTGTCTGCCCGAGGATGATTTTGCCTTTGTAGCCATTGCCTATTCAAGTGGCGATGAAAACACTGAGTCAGGCGTGACAATGCAACTCCAAAGTGGAGCGGCCGGTGGACCCGAATATATTGAGTTTGATATGTATTCATCTCTTGAAGGAAGTCTGTATTTAGCTTTTAATCCAAACGATGGCTCAGCATTCAATGGAAATATGCACGAATTCAGAATATGGAATTATGCCCGGTCAGGAATGACTAGTGCTTCGGAGAAGTCGTTGGTTTTAAGCGGATATGAATCCGGTTTATATTCTTTGTGGCCAATGACAGATGCGCACGGCACGACTGCTCATGATATTGCTTTTGGAAGAAATGCAGAACTGAATGCTACATGGCAAGTAAGCCGCGACGGGAAAACCGTACATTTTGAAGGAGATAATGCGCTGAATATACCAAGTGCTTCCATGATGTTCGATGATGAAACTGATTTTACCGTAGAATTCTGGTTTAAAACAGGCATGCCGGTTGATACGGTAAGTCTGATGTCTAATGGTTATCCGGTAATGTCTCCGAATCAAAATGCCTGGAATGTGTTTGCAACCGCTGAGGGTGAAATCGGCATACAAAACAATGAGCAAAACATCAGCATTGATGCAGAAAATGTACTGGACAATAACTGGCATCATTTTGCCATGAGCCTTAATCGCATCGGATATTTGAGTGTGTATTTTGATGGCGAACTTATAGAAACACACCCGGTCAGCAATTTCGGAGGATTTGCTGCTACAAATCTTGTCTTTGGAGCTCGCTGGTACAATTATGGAATGACTGACTATTTTGATCATTATCTGACAGGGCATCTGGATGAAATCCGGGTTTGGAATGCGGCACGGCGTCAGACACAGATTCAACGCTATATGAATCATTCCCTTGTTGGTGATGAGATGGGCCTTAAAGCATATTTCCCCTTTGAAGATGTGACCATTGAAGACCCCTCAATATCAAATGAAAGCAACGAGAATTTCACACAGGATACGACAGGCATTGCTGATAACCCTGTCATTGAAAATCAGTATTTTTCACCGGAAAGTCCGAATATTAAGCTGCAAAAACCCGAGATACTTATGCATCATAACCTTGTAATTAATGAGGATGAAGTTGTGATTGATCTGAATGAAGATGCCGGTGAAATTGAAAACCAAATTATTGATGTTTCCATAAAAAATGTGAAAGACATGAATGGAAATATCATGCCTTCAACCGTAACCTGGACAGCCTTTATTGACCAAAATCAGGTTATTTGGGATGTACAGGAACTGAACCTTGAAAAATTTGTGGATGAAGAATTGGAACTGACTGTAAATGTGAGGAATCAAAGTGGAGTGAACGAATCATGGAGTATCTCAAACATTCCTGCCTGGATGGAAGTACAGCCATCCTCCGGGGTTCTTTCACCATTAGAAACCGAAGAAATAGAAATTCGAATCCTGCCGGAATTGAATATCGGAACCTATCAACGGGATTTGAATTTATCCGCATCCATGGAATATAATGAACGATTGGATATCAATGTGAAAGTCAAAGGACATGCTCCGGACTGGACAGTGAACCCGGAAAACTATTCTCAAACAGCAAGTATTATCGGTCAGGTGAGCATTAGCGATGTGCTTTCAACCGATACCAGCGATATAGTCGGAATTTTTGTTGACGATGAATGTCGTGGTGTTGCGCAGCCCGAATACCTCAATAACATGGATGCATATCTGTTATTTATGAATGTTTATGCCAACGAATCCGGCGAACAAATGAGTTTTAAGGTATATGATGCAAGCACCGGAAATGTGTATGGAAATGTGACACCTACACTGACATTTAATGATAACGAAATATATGGAAACGTGGAGGACCCGCTTGCAATCAATGCAACCAATTATATCGAACAAAATATTTCATTGAACGATGGATGGAATTGGGTGTCATTTAATGTGTATGCCGACCATTTCAGTGATTTGAATACGGCTTTTGAAAATCTACTGTATGAAACGGGCGATTTCATTAAATCTCAAAGCTTGTTTGCTCAGGTTGCCAATAATATGCAGTGGTCAGGATCGCTTGATTCACTGAATCTATTGTCATCCTATAAGATGCAGGTTTCAAATGCTCAGGAATTTGTCATGGAGGGGTATCGTGTGATACCCGATACCATTGAAATTCCAATTGTTGCCGGCTGGAACTGGATAGGGTATCCAAAAGCAAGCCAGAGCACTTTGATGGAGGCCTTGTCTTCACTGCAACCCGAAAATAATGATATCATAAAATCACAACATGCATTTGCCGTATACTCTGATCTGCAGGGCTGGATTGGTAGTTTGAATTATCTGAGTCCGGGGCAGGGATATGTCTTGTATTCCACAAATGAAGGCGTTTTGCAGTATTCTCAATCAATGAATTTTAAAACTGCTGTTGATAATGAGGCAACGGATATTGATTTACCGAATACCGAAACCAACATGAGTATGATCATTGATGCCAGACTGGATAAGCCGGAAATGTATCGTCTCCATGCATACGATGAAAATGGATTGTGTGGGTATGCAGAACCTGTTGTGATGCCGGACGGAGCATGTCGGTTTTTCCTCACTGTAAACAGCAGGGCAGCCCAGAATATCCGCTTTTCTGCTCGTGGAATGTTTGATCAGGCCGAGGCAAGGGAAACAACCCGCTATGCTTCTGATGCCATAAGGGGAAGTCTGGAAGATCCTTTTGTGCTCAGCTTTGATGAAATGAAAGGGCAGAAGGAAAGCCTGATGGTTTATCCCAATCCTTTTACCGATGAGTTGCTGCTCAATGTGAGTATGCAGTCTGAACAGACTGTGCGCATAGAGTTGTATAATGCACTGGGACAGGTGCTTAATGCTAAGGATGTTGTGGTTAAAGAAGGCCGGCATCAGCTTGATTTATTTGACTTAAGGCTGGTGGATGCCGGGCTTGGAAAAGGGGTGTATACAATAAAGCTATTTGCAAACGGAATGGAAAATCAATTCAAAATTGTCAAACAATAAAAAATCGTCATCATGAAAACTATCAGCATAATAATTAGTGTTTTGTTTCTTTTTTCCAATCTTATTACAACAGCACAGGATTGGAATGTTAATCCGGCAGATTTTGAATTTTCAATGAATGTGACGGGTAAAGTTAAGCTTGAGGGAAACTATATTACAGATCCCGATGCTAAACTGGGTGCTTTTTGTGAGGGTGAATGCAGGGGCATTGCCAGTATTGATTCAAATGGTGATTACCCAGGGGTGTTTTTTCTAACCATATACAGCAATCATGTGGATGGTGAAGTGTTGGTGTTTCATCTGATGGATGGAGAAAGCAATGTGGATTCACTTTCCAATGAGATAGCCTTCCACAGTAATGCAATCGTAGCTTCCGGGGATTACCCCTTCATTTGGTTCGACAATGAAGAATATGCCTCCACTGATTTCCTCTCGTATTCACATCCTGAACAATATTCAGAAGCAGATATAAATTATAATGATAATCAGATATCACTGCTTGTAATGCCGGAAGTGGATTTGTCTGCTTGTCGGCCTGAATTCACGCTTGCTCCCGGAGCCAAAGCTTATGTGAATGATCAGTTCCAGGTGCCGGGTGAAAGTGAATTGGATTTTTCTTCTCCACTTGTTTATACCGTGGTAGGCGTTGACGATCAAACCCGGGAGTGGACGGTTTCTCTTGATCATGACGAGAGTTACGCCTCAGACCATATATCGGAGGACATTGTGTGTTATCCCAATCCGGCGGGCAATAGTATACACATTGAGCTGCCCGGAGAATCAGATTTGCAGAGCATTGCTCTCATTGATGCTTATGGAAAAGTGCTTTTATTGCCACAGGCAAGAGATTCTGAGTTTGTTGTTGATTTGGTATCCCTGGAAAGCGGCTTGTATACCCTCCGTTTTGTTTTTGATGATGGAGCTGTTTTGCATAAGAAGCTAATCAAAAGGTAAAAAGCAGCTTTTCCTCATTTGCAGATGCTCCAGGTTTTTATTGCCGGGATACATAACAGTCAGCTTCGGATGAGCATTATCTTTGCCCCGCGTTGTTATCCGTTGGCATTGATGATTTTTTTCACTGTTTTTTTGCTGCCGGTCTAAATTATCAGAATGCAATTCCCCTCCGGAAATTCGGATAGGTTTAATTCTTTCTTGTGGACGTTTATGTTTCGGATGAAATTTTTTGTACCAAAAATGATTTGTTAAACTGATTTTACGGCAAATTTAGTGGCGAAAAACACAATGGGGGCTTTAACCCTAATATACGTTAAGGCATTATTTTAAATGCTTAACGAAACCCCGGCACAATGCTGCTTTCTGCTGTTATGAGATGTAACTACCGGTTATTCAATCCATTATCGGCTTGTCTTTCAAACTTATCCATTTCCATTTTAATAAAAGTTCTTAAATCGGTTGGATTTTTTCCTGTCAATTGCTTATAGAAATCCGAAATATGCGGATCTTTCTGAAAGCGTGGTATAAAGTGGAGCAGAAGCATGACAATAATCATTCCCCTTGACATCCCGTCACGTTTTTTAATACGGTAGAATGTCAATGGATTGACATTTCTGTATCGAATCGGATTTCTGATGGCTTCATTTATCAGGGAGGTCACTTCACCAAAATCCAGGTTTTCCTGTCCCGTGATTTCGTATGCCTGATTCTTATAATCTTCAAATTTGTCGAGCAAAATTGCGCCGGCTCTACCGATATCTTTTGTGTCAATCCAGTTGAATTTTGCTTTTCCGGCAGGGAGAATGATCTCCCGTTTTTCTTTTATGTCTTTATGCAGACTTGTGGTCAGATTTTGCATAAAATATGACGGTCTGAGAAAAATATAATCCATTCCGGCATTCTGAATCAGCCGTTCAATTTTGTTGTGGGGAATGACTTTGCTTTTTTCTGCACCCTGAACAGACAAAAAAACCACATCGGTGACATGTTGTTTCTTCATCGCGTCAATGAGAGGTGCGAAATATTTGCTTACATCTGAAATGTGGGGAGGACGTATAAGGAAAACTCTGTCAATCTTTTCCAGTGCTTTGTCAAAAGTATCAGAATTCTCAAAATCAAAATCAACAAAATCCAAATCAGGATAATTTTCAAAAACCTTTTTCGCCGTGTCAATTTTCCTGACACCAGCAACAATTTTGTTGGATGCATTATTTTCCCGGAGATATCGAATCACTTCGGATCCCACATTTCCGGTTGCTCCTGTGATTAATATGTTTTTCATATGTTGATTGCTTTTTCAATGCTTATGGATAATTCATTGATAAAGCGGGCCATAGGCGCCCCATCAATCACGTCATGGTCGATAAGCACTGACATATTAAGGATTTCCCGGATGATAATTTCATCATCAACCACATGCGGCTTTTTTACGATGGAACTTACACCAAAGCATACGGGATGTACCGATATTGGTAAGAACCAGGCGTTGATTTTCCCAACCATCCCTATAGAGGTGAAGGCAACATTGCCCATCTTTTTATAAGCCAGTTTTGGATGCTTTAGTAAATATTTCCAAAACCATCGCCTGATAAAGCCCGGCAAAAACCGGTAAATACGTTCTGCTTTACCTGCTTTTTTCTGTAGAACCATTTCTTTTTTTGTGATGACTTTGTTTTTAGCATCCTTGATTTGCCTGGTAATGGATGCAATGCTTATTTCCTGGGCTTTTTCAATCACCAGCGGAATGGGGACTTTCTCTCCACCAACATTTTTTTCCACCGCCAGCGAGATGTTAACATCATCAAAAATCATCAGTTTGCTCTTTCCCAGACGATAAGCTCCTGCTGTTTCATGCTTTGCGATGGTTTGAGCAATTGTGCTTATCAGCCAGGCAGTAAATGATATGTTTTGTTCATCTTTGCGGTTGTATGCCTTGATTTTCTTTCTGGCATTTGTTACATCAATCTCTAGTAAGGCACTGATATGGTGTTTTTGTTTTCCGGTTTCACCAATGTCAATGCCTGCGATTCTTGAATCAGGGAAGTTTTTAACCTTGTAGTTTTTCATAATGACATTGTGTTGAATGATTCATTACTCAGGCGGAGTCTCTTAATGAGAACTGGCATGCCTGTCATGCTTTTATCCGACATCAAAGATGATCTTTCCTGTGATTTCTTCTTTCTCCATTTTTTCATGGATTGATCTGGCTTTCTCCAGGGGCACATGTCCGGCAATTTCCGGTTGTATCTTACCATCTAAAAGTAAGCCAAACAAGCTTTGTAAATCTGCTTTAAACCAATCGGGATGCTTTTTTCTTAAGCCATCGATGGAGTAAAAACCGGACGATTTCCCGTTGGGGAAGATGTTCCACATGAGAATTTTCATGAAATCCAGTGGTATGTTGCCGTCTTTGCCCATAACAGAATTGTAAAATCCAAATGCAACCAATTTGCCACCGGGTTTCAGTGATTTAAAGGACTTTTTAAAGTTTTTGCCGCCTATGGGGTCAAATACAGCATCAACACCATTGTCTGTTAATTCACTGATCTGTTGAACAAAATCTTCGCTTTTGTAATCGATGGGAATACCACCATTGGATTTAACCTTGTCGTGATTGGGTTTTGAAGCGGTTCCGTACATTGTCAGATTGTGAAGCCGGCCCAGTTGAAGCATGGCTGTTCCCACGGCACCACTGGCTCCGTGAATCAATATGCTGTCGCCTTTGTTGACTTTTGCATTTCGGTGAAGTAACTGATACGCCGTTGTATAGGATAAAATCAGTGCAACTGCTTCTGCTGTATCCAGACTGGCAGGGATGGGGATTAACCTTTCCACCGGCAGACAGATGTATTCTGAATAAGCTCCGATCACAGTCATGTCGGCAACTCTATCACCGGTTTTCAAGCTTGTAACACCACTCCCTGTTTTGTCAACAATGCCGGCCATGTCATAACCCAGGGCAAAAGGTGGTTTATCTTTCACATCCGGATATTTCCCTTTGCGTATCATCATGTCGGTGAAGTTGGCGCTGGTGTTGATTACTTTTATTCGTACTTCATCTGCCTTTGGCTCAGGAAGTGTAGCTTCTTCAATAAGTTGCATGACTTCAGGGGTGCCATATTCTGTGATAACAACTTTTTTGTAACTCATTTGAACAATTCTGGTTTACTGATTCATAAACGGTTTTGCCTGTTAATTGATTCAGCTTTAGCTTACTATTTCCATCAGGCTACTTAATCTTTGTCAGATACAATGATAGTCAAAGCATATGCAATCCGCAAATTTCTGTTTCCATCAACAGAAAAACCGTTGGTTATTACTGCCCCGAAAGGTAAGACATCAGTTATGAAAACCGCAGATATGTTTTATATGTTTCGATGTAACAAAATAGCGGGTTGATTTGTAATTACTACTGAATATGGTGAAACGAAGCACAATCTTTTTGGCAATAGGATTTGTACTCCTGTGGAATTCCGGCTTTATAGGTGCTGAATACGGACTGCCTTACACCGGCCCTTTTACCTTGCTTTTCTGGAGATACCTGGCTTTGACCATTGTTGTTTTTCTTTACCTGCTGGTAAGAAATCGCTTTCGGTGGGTGGGATGGAGAGTAGCGGCTCCCAACATGCTGATAGGTGTGCTGGCTCACGGTGTGTGGCTGACCTGTGTGTTGCTGGCCCTGGATAATCAGGTGCCGGCGGGGATTGTTGCCCTGGTGGTGGCTTTGCAGCCTCTGGCAACCGGTGCGCTTTCCGGGCTTGTAACAGGGGAACGTACAAATCATTACCAGTGGCTTGGTCTTATCCTGGGCTTTTTGGGTGTTGTTGTCACCCTTGGTTGCCGTATGGATTTTGACAGTTTGAAATCCGTTTTCAGCTATCTCATACCGCTTGGTTCTGTTATAGGAATTACAGCAGCAAGTCTGATACAGCGCAGGATAGAGCTGAAAAGTGACAGCAATAAGTTGCCCCTTGATCTGACAATGTTTTATCAAAGCCTTGCAACAACAGTGGCATTGGCTCTGCCTGCTATATTTGATGAGAATCTATCCACACAGTGGGAGCCGGAATTTATTTATACCATGCTATGGCTGATAATTGCTGTTTCCCTGGGAGCCTATGCCATGATGTGGCGTTTAATCGAACGCATTGATGCTACCCGGGTGGCCAGTTTGTTCTACCTGGGACCTCCGGTTACCATGCTGATGGCCTGGTTTGCTTTCGGGGATGAGGTGCTGATTATGGATGTTGTCGGACTGTTTATTGTGTTTACAGGGGTTTTATTAAGTCAGTTTAAAACACATGATCAGCAGTACCAATAAATTGCAGGGCGTTATGCTTCCGTACAACAACCATAAATACAGTAGCTTCAATGATGACTTATGGCGTGTTGCCATCAGCCAGGGTGAAAATCCAAAGGATTAAGAAACCGCTTTCCTCATTCAGTTTTTAGAATAAACGGAAGGTATTTTTGATTGTTTTTGTATTCCTGCTGCAGTAGGGCTTTGAGTTTGTCATTTTGCCGCATAAACATATACATGGCCCCCTGGGCTCGTAACAACCGATCGTCAGTATCCGTACCCAGATTGATTTTATACAGCTCCCTTATGCCTTTGACAAATTCATCATACATGTTGGATTCCTTCGACTGAAAACTATTCATAATTGCGGTAAAGGCAAAGGCTTCAATTTGCGGCTTTCTTTCATTTTCTGTCGCATCCAGACCATTAATGCCAATGCACACTTTTCCAACATAGGCGTCATCTTCCTGGATGTCTGTCAGGGCAAAATATTTTACGGCGATGTTTAAGACTTCGTCCATGCTCACTGTATCCGGTGTAAAATTGGTTTTATCCGTAATCCGTTTTGTCAGATTGTGCATTTCCCGGCTAAATACACTGTCCTTTTGCAGGGTTATGGCAAATTCACGCTGAAGCTTGTTTGTATCTTCAATGGCCATCAATTCTTCGCTGTAAGACCGATCAGAAAAGTTGGTGAGCAAATAATCAAGATACATGCTGTAATTGTTCACCAAGTCTGCAAAACATGAGCTTGTATCAATGGTGTTTACTGTTTTGAGAAGGTATTCCCGTTCTTTATGTTGCTGTTTTTCGATTGAAAAAATGCTTTGATACGCGTCTTCGATATTGCAATCGCTTTGTGCAAAAATGCTCATGCTGATGAGACCGAAAATCAGTGTGATGGATAGTCGTAACATAGTTGTTGTTTTTTTTGGCATAACTCAAATTCAACGGGTTTTAAAAAGATGTTCATTCGCCGGAAGCCTCAATACGTTTTTGTTGATTGTGGAATCCGTTGCCGGGTTTGAAAATCCCTGAAATGGAAATAGACAGGCAAAAATACTGATTGGTAATACGATTTTTCTCATAGATGCATTTTGTTCGTTTTCACAATAACAGCCTGTTGGTAAGATTCCTGGCCAAAATATTTTCCCCACATCCCTGGCTGCCATTTGCTAAAATTAATAAAATCCCAATTGTTTTCATAATATCCTATGCATGATCGCCTCGTTCCTTGTCCTGTGTTGAATTATCTCTTTGGGCAAGCTGTCGATAGAAATCCAATCTGTTGTATCCAGGGGATCTGATTTTATTGCTCTGAGTCCGGAAAATTTTCTCACTATGGCGTGTTTTTTATTAATTTCTTACTTGTTTTTTCTTTTTTCGAATTGGTCACTTCTATAAAATAGCATCCATCCGGTAAATCACTGATGTCTATTGTAGTTGTTTTGCCTTCAGGTCTTATTTTCTTAAGTCTTTCACCCAGAAGAGAATAGATGTTTATATGATAATTACCAGTTTGCCATGCCTGTGTTATTTCAATACTGACAATATCCTTGACCGGATTTGGATATATGCTAATATCGAAATTTTTGTTTTCAGGAATGGCTGCATCAGCCATATATATATAGTCGCATGCCGTGGTGTCTCTTTGATAAAAGCCAAAGATGCTATCGGAATAGCAACGGATAAACCCTCCTTCATAATAATCAGCCAAACACTGATTTACTTCAGGGAACATATAACTCATACAACCTAGTTTTTCCACGGCTAAGCCATACATATACCAACTTGAAGAAGAAGGAGAGTTTATGTACAATCCTTGTAAATTATGTGAGTTAATAGAAACAGTAGTCGTGCTATCAACATAAATGGTACCTGTGGAATCCAGGCAAGATGGGTCAGGATTCTGTTCATCGCCTGCTATTACCCAGGAATCATTAAGGCTTGCATTGAAATCATAAAGAATGAAAAATTGTCCCAACCTGTAGTAATAAACAACATTGCTCTCTTCATAAGTGTATTCTTCTCCTAAGTCGACAGTATCAATTGATGCAGAAAAGCCATCATTGTAGATTCTCGTTTTATGAAGTATTTTACAGGTTTTGCCATCAATCACCGTATCGCCGATTGATTCAATTTTCACATAACCGCTTGTGGTCTGGTTGTAATAGCTATAATGCCAAACAGCACCCGTTGGTGCCCATGTTCCCTGGGCTAAGGCAGTGGCTGATATCAGCAGGAAAATAAAAAGGAGTGTGTATTTCATGTCATATGCAATTGATTTCAGCCATGGTCTTATGCGGATACTTTTGTCCTTGTTGCACCACAATATAGCAAAAAATTTTCAGAGTACAAAACTGCCCATTACTGCTGTATAGATTTTTAAATCAAACCAATCAAGCTAAGCGGATGTTGTCATAATTTTGTTTTTACATTCTACTTGTTTTGGTTATTCCTACGCATATGACTTTTATTTTGGCATCATTTTCACCCGGTCTGCAAAAAGGATTCTGCTGAATTTTGGAATAAAACAGCATGGCTGATTTCTTGTTTTCGATTGGTAGGGATGTATATTTCCCTTGCCAGATCAGGCACAGGGTCAATGTATGTTTTGTCGTGGTTTTCTGCCAGTCTATGAAAAAACAGCACAGGATTTTTTATGCCTGAAAAATTAAGGCCGGCATGTATAATGTCTATTTTAGCGAAGCCGGCAATTTCTCATAATCTCCCACCATTTCCAGTCCGGCAATACTTGTACTGTCTGAAAATACAATATTTCCCTTATCATCAAACATGGTAATCTTTACGACAGCATCAATGCTTTCGGCAATTCTCCTGTCCATAGAGCCATGAGCCGGCGCTTTAAGCAAACCTGTATTATTTGACACTGCCTCTACGATAAAGGTGTTGTTCTGATTCTTCATTTTTATTGTCAGTTTACCCGAATCACAGACTTCCAGCTGCAGTTTTGTGTTGCGATAGGTGGAAAAGTGGTATGTTTTGTTATCGTGATACAAAAAGCCCAGGAATCCGGTAAAAGAGCTTCCCAGCCAGGGAACATCTGCGATAGACAGCATAAATGATGCATCGGGCTCATGAAAATGATTGCTTTGCATCCATATCCAGGACGAAGGCATGCTTGATCCCCAGTCTTTTTCAATGTAACCTTTACCGCTGGTGAAGTCGTATTCTTTGTTGTTGATGATGAGTTTTCCTTTCAGGCTGTTGGTTAAACTGACAACGCCATGGTAACATTCCATAAAAGGAACAAAGCGATACCAGCCCATGATTCCGGGATTCAACATTTTATCGGATGTGTAAGCGACATTGTCTGACATTTCTATTTTGCCTGATACGGTGGAGTTGCTATCCTGTATATCTAGCTTTATCATATCTTTCGAGAAATAATTATTCCCTATTTTTATCTCAAACTGTTTCTTCGAAAACGAAAATTCATCAATGGGATAGGGGTGATAGCTTGTTTGAGCTGTAGTGCCGTTAATGATCTGAATAAAGGCATGTTGTTCTTTTCCGTCATGTGATAATGATATACCGGGAATAACACTGATAATGCCGGAACCGTCTTCTGTAACCATTTTAAAATACCAGCCTTCAAAATAGTTGCTTTCCTTGTGATCTCCCTGAAAAATGGTGGTGTTGCCTGCCTTTTTGATTTGATAAAAAGGTAGGAGTTTATGCTCTGAGAAATTGATTTCCTTTTCTATATCTTGAGCATGCATGTGTTTAGATACAGAAGAAAGTAAGAGCAATGTAAAGAGGCTAAGGACACGGGTGGTTTTACCGGTTATAGTACCGCCTTTTATCTTGTACGTATTATTTCCCTGGTTTTTTTCCATTTGTTCGTATGTGTTGGCTTACATCAGGTAATACGCCTAAAATCCCCGCTTGTTTGTACCAGACAATAAAAATCCAGGACGGCGGCCAGGTATTTGGCTCTATTTGCATGCTAAGGTAATGATTTACAGATTAATTGCCAAATCCAACTTATGGACCCTCGCTTAGGATCTTCAGATAATACAGGTTTTTCTTTTATTGTGCTTGCAAAGCATGCAGAACTCAGAATGTGGAAACGATTAAAACGGGAATTCTTCTTCATGTTCCACTTTTTCCACTTGTTTCTGTTGGGGCTTTTTTGCTCTTTCATGTACGGGATTTCCTTCCACGTAGATTGCTTTATATGGTGCGGTCGGGCAGGCGTATTCACATGCCCCGCAACCGATACATATATCTTCTGTAACCTCGGGTATTCGCAGGTTGTTTTTGTAATCAATCATGCGTACTGCCTTGGTGGGACAGTGTTCTGCACAGGAACCACAATCTGTTCCTTCAGTTTCCACAATGCAGTTTTCTCTGACAAAGCGGGCTCTGCCAATTTGCGTGAGTTTTTTCTCTTTGACAGAAATGGGCAAAATGGCCCCGGTCGGACATACATCCCCGCAAAGGGTACATTCATAATTGCAGTATCCGGAATGATTGTCCAGCCTTGGTTGCATTAATCCCCTGTAACCGTATTGAAGCACTGCGGGTTGTAAGACACTGGTAGGACAGACATTGACACACAAATGACAGGCTGTACAGGCATTGTTGAAACGCTCTGTGGTTTGTGCACCGGGAGGTGAGACAGGATATTTGCGTTTTACTTCATTGGTAGCATTTGAGGAAACGATGTTCTGAGCTTTTACCAGCTTTGAAGCTCCAAGCAGAGCCAACAGAAATCCTCCCACAAACTTTCTTCTGTCAGTACCGTGACCGGCATTCCCACTTTCTGCCTGAACTGCTTTTTTCCTGGTATATAAATCGTTTACTTTGAAATTGGCGCTGGAGGCCGGGCATACCGCCAGGCAATTAAAGCATCCGACACAGCGGGAGAAATCCACCTTCAATGATTCATAGTCTATGCATTCCCCCTTGCAGGCATTTTCGCATAATCCGCATTTTGTGCATGTATTTTCATCAAGCTTGATCTGAAAAATGGATACTTTAGAGACCAGTCCCAGAAATGTACCCACCGGGCAAATTGTATTGCAATATAAACGTCCCTTTGCAAGTGCCATCCAAACAACCAGAATAAGGAAAATCAGAGGAATAATCAGCACTTCAAAATGGATTGTCTGGATATCAACTTTGTTCACTGCGTAAATATCAAAACTATTTAGAGCGCTTGCTACAAGATTGGTTGCTCCGGAAAAAACCGGTCGAAACAAATCCGATGTGATTCTTCCGAAGATACTGTACGGATCCAACAGTCCTAACAGCAGGATATTTCCGGCCAGCAGAAAGGCAAGCGTTATGCCCAGCAAGGAATAACGAAGCCATGGTATGGATTTGGTGTATTTGTACTTGTATCGTTTCTTTTTTCTGAGTTTGCGTTTCAGATAAGCAATCACATCCTGCATTATTCCCAGAGGACATATGGTTGAGCAATAAACCCGTCCAAACAGGAGGGTTACCATAAAAACAATAATAAACCCGGTAGCAATCAGTGAAAAGACAGTAAAAAACTTTAGCAGAGATGGTACAAACTGAAGAAACAGGACACCTGTTATGAATTCCGGAGGGAATAATTCTGCAAAATCCAGAAAAAATATTCCCAGCAGTGACAGGAAAATCACAGATAATACAAGCCTGAATCTTTTCAAATATTTGTATTGCATATCAGAGTTTAAATCGTCCAATTTTCAGTTTGGTGAGGTCTGATTCACCGTAACCTGATTTGCCTGCAAGAGTAATGTATTTGACTTTATCTGCGCTGGTGCCAAAGATTTTTGCAGCGGCGGCATCTGCAGCTACCATATCGTCAGATACAATCTGGTATTTCATTGTTGAAACATCTTTGACGGAAACGCCTTTGGGGCCATTACGAAGCATCACACGATAAGCATCCACAACATTTAAATCGGGTTTCCGGTATGAAGCAAAATCAGCAATGCACTGATGAAGATCGTTTCTGTGCCAGTATCGGCGGTCCCAGACAATGCCCATCAGATTTTTCATCGCTACAGTTAAGCGGGCAGAGCCATGATTTTTTAGAATGGGAACGTTTATCAGTACATCTGATTCGAGAATTAACTCATGTTCTTTTGCTTTGGTCAGCTTTTTTCCTTTTGGTATCTCTACTTCTTCATAATAACCTTCTGTATGGGCAGGGGCAACTTTTGCTCCGGCATCTTTGGCTGCTTTTTCGATGCTGCTGTTTTTATAACATTTTTGCCAGTCATCACAGGTGTGATCAAACACGTAAACCTTTTTGGCACCGGCATCAAAGCAGTGCTCTATGATACGTTGTACGAGTGCCGGATTGGTGTTGGCAGCTTTTTCCGGAATCACATCCCAGCCAATGTTGGGCTTGACAACCACTGTTTGGTTGGGTTTGACATATTTACGCATTCCGCCCATAGCATCCATAGCACGGTCAAACATCTTGGCTGGCTCTCCATCTTTTACTGCTACAAGATCGTACGGAACGCCCGGATTGAGGGTGGTGTTTGCAAATATTCTTCCGTATCCGCCAAAAGTAATCAGTGAACCTGCAAACAAGCCTGCGCCTATACTTTTTTTGAGAAATTCCCTGCGTTTCATATAGTTATACTTTAAATAAAGACTTTAGAAGCCATCTATCACAAAGCTAATGTTTTTAATTAATTTTTGCCTTCTAAATTCATTTTTTTAAGGAATTCCCTTTCGGCAAGCTGGGCAAAAATGCTGGAAAGATCGTCAATGCCTGATCTTGCTTGCATGTATTCGTTTTTTGCTAAAATCTCATTGTGACAGAAAAATATTATATTTGTGAATAGCTTTGTTATGAGCTTGTTAAAATACATGTGGTATAAAACCTTTTGTTATGATGAATAACTCTCTGTCAATTAACCTGAAATCCAGGAAAACAATACAAACAATCATCTTCAATATTGTTGCATTTGCATTTATTTTTCTGGTACCGGCAATTTCACATTTGATCATGCTTCCGGTATATTATATTGAACCTATGCGATTAATGCTTATTCTCATGATCCTGCATACCTCAAAAGCAAATGCGTATGTTATTGCGCTGACACTGCCTTTGTTTTCATTCCTCTTGTCAGGTCACCCTGTCCCGCCAAAAATGCTGCTTATTACAGCTGAACTTGTGTTGAATGTCTTTTTGTTTTTCTTCATTTCCGGGAAAATAAAATCTGCCCCTGCAGCTTTGCTTATCAGTATTATAGGTAGTAAGGTTTTCTATTACCTTGTGAAACTTGTACTCATCAATGCAGCGGTTCTTACCACCGGCCTGGTTGGAATTCCGGTTTATATGCAGATAATCATGGCTCTGCTGTTTACCTGCTATGCTTTTGCAGTCACCAGAAAAAAATAGCATTGCCTGATTCATCCTTTGAATTGCAATAGGAGAGAGTGGCAAAAAAAACTTGTCTCGGCTGACCAGGACAGGAAATTGTAGCAGAGACATATGGCTGCGCGTCTCACCGATAATAATCATATGATATAGTGTCAGAATCTTCCACGGATACAAAATCAAATACATCGCATGCTGAACCTGAATATCATTCATTAGCGGCTGTCTGTAGTATGAGGCAACGGACTTACTAATGGATGACCCGAAATTAAACGAGTATATTCTTTTCAAGCCGTCTTTCCATTATTCTGGCAATTCGTATGGAAATCTCATAAAGCAAGTACATGGGAAGTGCTACCAGGAACTGGCTGATGACATCGGGTGGTGTTATGATTGCCGAAATTACAAGGAAAATGATAATCACATGCTTTCGGTATTTGCGGAGTATTTTTGTTGTGATAATCCGGTTTGCCGTGAGATAAATAATAATCAGCGGCATTTCAAATACCATCCCGGTGGCCAGGCATAATAAGCTGACAATGCGAACATAAGATCCCAGGCGTATTTGATTGTCAATGGAAGTGTCAAGTACGTAATTGCTCAGGAAATCTATTGTTACCGGACAAAGCACAAAATAACCAAAGGCAACACCAATGAAAAACAGAAGGGAGGACAGGAATAATGAGAAATAATAGCCCTTTTGTTCGCCAGGATTTAATGCCGGTTTTATGAATGTCCATATTTCTCTTAACATTACCGGCATGCCCAATACCAGGCCTGATATTATGGAGATTAGCAAGTGTGCTTTGAATTGTCCGGCCATTTCAATGTTGATGATCTTAATATCGTTTTGGTTGATACAAATTGCATCAGACCCAATCTTGCTGCCCAATTCGCAAAGCAGGCGGTTGCTGATAAATTCCGGTTTCTGGGGCCCCAGAATAATCGTATTGAAAATGATATCTTTGAACAGGAATGCCAGTATCGCAAAAACAAAAATGCCCAGAATGGATCGGATAATGGTAAATCGCAAGTCCTCCAAATGTTCAAAAAATGACATTTTATCCGGATTGGACGTTTTTTTGGAAAACAAACCTGGCATTATTCTGACTTATGGTTTTTCCGTATGGAAGGGAGATGGTCGCTATTGTCAATTTTTGTTTTTTTTTCCCTTGTCATCATCATTATCATCATCATTATTCAGGGAATTCTCCAGGTTTTCCTTCTCACCTTGAAAAGTATCGCGGGTTTCTTTGCTTGCATCTTTAAATTCCTTAACGCCCTTACCCAAACCACGCATTAGCTCGGGAATTTTTCTGCCACCGAAAAGAATAAGAATAATTATGGCGACAATGATAATTTCCGGTGCGCCAATGATGCCAAGAAGTACTAGTGCAAGACTCATGTTATATCAGTTTTACTATTCATATTTATTTTGTAAACATACCAATTAATTGTTATGTTGTCAAAATTGGTTAAAAAAAATATATTGAATTGTAATAAAATCATTTGCAGGCCTTGGAAACACGCTTATGCCTGTATGATCATCATTTGATTCAATTCTTGTAGTGAATGCAAAACATTCATCATAATTTCATCGAAAATAACGATATTGTTAAGATAAATTCAGTATTATATACCTTATGCCAGCCATACACAGGCTCTGCTGATTTTCTTAACTCTCATTTTTGATTGACTGCTGGTTATTCCGGTTCGAATTGCGATGCATTCAATTTCGTAAAAGGTACGTTTATGGGAATCTTCTATCCCTAATAGTTGCTCCAGATGCGAGTACGAGAGTTTAGCAAGTATTTTTATCCCGGGACGAGCAAGCTTTCCTGAGATTGTGGGGATGCTGTCCCCATTTTTTGTAAATCCGGCATTAGTGGGGTTACTGTTCCCATGTCATCAATTCCCTTAAAAACGGGGGACAGTGTCTCCCTTTTCAATATCTTTCAATTCGGGGGTCACTGTCCCCCGAATTGGCAATGCCAAGTGTGGATAATACAAGTAAAACAAACGAAAACGTGTGAGACTACTTTCATCCATTCTAAAGCATCCTCCACAGGGTCTTTTATCCCGCAGGTGTTCAATGCATTGTCCGCAATTCATTCCACAAGGAGCAATCATTCCGTTGTATTTCAATTCTCTTGACATATCTCATTTACCATTTCAATTGGGACAGATGTTTTTTTCGATACTTCTTCCGCACTCATTCCTTGCTTACAAAAACGTTTTACAAAACAAGGAATTGATTCTCCAATTTCAACCAAATTATTTTCCGGATCATAAAATCGAATTGTCTGTTGTCCCCATAATTCTTCTGTTTCTTTATGCAAATAATTCAATTTGTGTTTTTTCAGATTTTCAACAACTACTTCAAAATCATTGGTCTCAAAACATATTTCCAAATTATTGTTGCCTGATTTATCAAAAATCCGTCCAGGTTTCTTTGCAATTGGGTACTCTTTTTTCAGTTTCCACAATGAAAGTCCATTTTTAAACCCGATACAGTTACCAAAATCAAAATCAATTTTCTGCTTAAGAATTTCTTGATAAAATGATTAGTTTTGAAATCGTAAATTAAATTGTCCGATTTATTGGGGACTAAACCATATGGCTAAGGGGGCATTTACTCGATTGGTAAATATTAAATTTTATCAAATTCTCTAAAAAATTTAGCTCTACTCATTTCAAGATGTCTTAATACTTGTTTTACAATGAACTCAGGAACTGGGTCAATATGAGTTTGTATTGTTATTGGGCGATCTAAATCTTGTCGTGACCACTTTTCATGCCCACATCTTCCTTTTGAAGTAACAATTTTGTTTAAACCTTGTTTCTTAAGAAATTTCTGAAAATCTTTTACTGAAATATTTGACAGTTTTTTAGTGGACATTTCCAGTTATTTAGGCAAAGGCTGGGATTGTAATATTTTTATGGAAAGTTTCTACCGGGTAATTATCAAATATCTCAGAAACATGATCATTATCATTTATTACTGATGCAATACTAGGTGCCATTACTTTTTTAGGATTTTTCACTTTTCCCTTATCAAACGACCATCCAAGTTTCCTAAGTACGCTACCAATGGTTTTTTTCTTAATTGTATAATCAATAAAGTCAGATAGCGTGATCTCAAATGATTCTTTTGCAGCACTAAGATTTTCTCCATACCCACTTAAATCCAGATGTGGAGAATATAAAATATGAACACCTGTATTATCCTTAAAGTGAACAATCAAAAGCTTTATCTTAACTTCTGACATATTACTTTTATATGCTCCTTCAAATAATAGCTTTGCCATAATGTTTTCTTTTTTGCAAAGTAATGAAAAATAAATTTCTCATAAACCACTTTATGTATTATAACATAAAATTATGAAATTTGTTACAATATTTGAAAAAAAATAATTTTTACTAACTCGCTTGCAACACCACCCCACCATTTCAACCTCGCACAAATACCCTCAAACATTTCACATCCGGTTTTTTATCATTACTCAAACATAGAAAAGATATTGGAGAAAGTAAAGCAGTGTGGAGAAAAATGGAAAAAATCAGGGAAAGATGCTTTTGCTGTTTTTTGGAAGGGAAGCTATGTAGTGTTGTTGCCAAAAACTCTGTATTTGTAATTGATGGTAAGAATGAAAACATGTAAACCAATTTAAATTAAC